>JAYWAV010000250.1:0-11934 GCA_043782015.1 Rhodoferax sp.
TTCAAGCTGGCGTTTGACCATACGGTGGTAGCCCCCGCTTACAAGGATTGGCAGGCGCTGGCGCATTACGTCAAGCTGGACATGCAGGCGGTACCCGCCGAAACGCAAAAGCCTTTGGCTGCGGCCATCAAGGCACGTACCCAGGCTACGCTGGTCGCCGAAAAAATAGAGACGGAAGCGCAATTCGCCGAGGCCGTGGCGCTGGGCGCGCAATTGTTTCAGGGCTACTGGATTGATAGACCCGAAATCATCAAAACCAAGGTCGTAACGCCTGCACACGCCAGCGTGCTGCAGCTCTTCAACCTGGTACGCAAACAAGCCGAGATCGAGCAAATTGAAATCCTGCTCAAACGCGATGCCATGCTAGGCTTCAACCTAATGCGGCTGATCAACTCCGCAGGCTTTGGCATGACGCAGGAAGTCACTTCGTTTCGCCACGCGGTAATGCTGATCGGTATGAAACGCTTGTTGCGCTGGACCGCGCTGCTGCTGACGGCATCGCGCACCAGCGAAGCTGCTGCGGTGGTGGGCACCACCGCCGTCGTGCGCGGACGCATGATGGAGCTGCTGGGCGCGGGCACCCTGTCTGCCGAAGACTGTGAGAGCGCTTTTATGGTCGGCCTGTTCTCGCTCTTGGACGACATGCTGGGCATTCCCATGGCCGATGCGCTGCAGCTGCTGACACTGCCTGTTCCCATCACCGATGCCATCCAGAACGGCACTGGCGTGCTGGGTCGCATGCTGGCACTAACCAAGGCAGCCGAGAGTTATGACGACGCCAGCTTTGCCAGCCTGGCCACTGAGCTGCACTACAACAGCCACACCATCAACATGGCGCACATGGATGCGCTGGTCTGGGCCGACTCAGTTGTTTTATAAAGAAAAGGGGCTGTAGCGCCCGCAGATAGTGCGCAAGCAGCTACTAAATAAATAGCAGCACCTAAGCCATGAAGCCCATGTAACCGCCCGAATAGGTGGTGGCAAAGTTGCCAATATTGGGAAACACACTGGTCATCTCGCCGGAGGCAACGCCAAACCATTTGGCCATGGTCGCGCCGAACTGGTCTACCGACGTGGTGGGTAACAAGCGCCCCTGCCCCACATGCCACTGGTTCTCGGGGTTGTAGGCATTGCCGGTCTTGGCATCGCTGACGCTGAAGGGTGGCGCAACCCCATAAAACGACTTCCCCTTGACCGCCCCACCCACCACAAAATGGTGGCTGCCCCAGCCGTGGTCAGAGCCATCGCCGTTGGACGCCATCGTGCGGCCGAAGTCGGATGCGGTGAAGGTAGTGACCTTGTCAGCAATGCCCATGGCGACCGTCGCGTCATAAAAAGCACCGATGGCCTCGCTGACTTTGCCAGTGAGCCCGGGGATGATGGCGTTGCTGGCATCGCGAAAGCCGCCGTGGTCGCGCGCCAGATAGTCGTGCGTATCGAAACCACCTAGTGAGACCATGAATACCTGACGCTGTGCGCCGAGCGCAGACCTTGCACTGATCAGACGCGCAACCATCTTCAGCTGGTCGGCCAATGAGTTGCCACTGGGGAACGTAAATGTGGTTGCCGTCGTGCTGGCGAGGGCCGTCGTAACGGCCCCCTCCGCCGCGATGGAGCGGGAAGTCACCTTGTTGTAGTCCTTCTCCAGCGCGTGCGTCCGCGTCTGCTGCACCAGGGTGCGCATCGCATTGGTCACCGCCGTGGTGCCATAGGTGGTCTTGGTGGCATCAGCAGAGTTGATTTTGACGGCCCCGTTAGTGGTGACCTGGTATTGCAAGGCCTGGTCCCCCGAGAGGAACACCGCATTGCCGGTGACCGACATGCAGGTGAACGTGGACTGGGCGTTGGACGCAAGTGCCAAATCGCCCATATTCCCACCCCAGCCGACCTTGGAACCCTCTGGGGACGACGACTGCCAGATCGACTGCTGGTCGTTGTGCGAGAACAGCTGCGGCGGGCGCGGGTAGGTTTTGTGATCAGTGCTGTTGTATTGGTCGCGCGTCAGCGGCACGACCAACGGGCCGACATTGAGCTGGATGGCCGCTTTGCCGGTGTTGAACAGGCCGGCCATGCGTGTCATCGCAGGGTTGAGGGAAAACTGCCGCGTCACGCCCAATGAGTCTACGGGCGCCGTCGTCGGGTTGAGCAGCGTGGCCGCCAAATCCGGCTGCGGCAGTGCAAGCCCGCCCGAAGCGTTGAAAGTGCCACGAATATTCAGATACTGGGCGTAGCTTGGGTTGTCGTAGGTCACCACCGTGTTGGCGAAGTCATTGGCGCCGTACAGGAAGACACATACCAGCGCCTTGTAGTCGTTCGGATCGCCCGGAGTTACGTTGAACGCTGCAGCCTCGCCCATTGCTGCGAGATTCATCGCCATTGGCAAGGCGGCGCCAGAAAAAGCGAGCTGACCGGTGCGCTTCAAAAAAGCGCGGCGGCTATGGAGTTCGGGCTTGAGCAGGTACATGGTCGCTCCCTATTTTTGAATGAGGTATTCGGCAGATGCCATCGCCATCAGCACTGTGGCGCACACACGTCGGCGCAGATTGGTCGCAGTCGATGTGGCGTTGCCAGCCACCGTACCCGCCATGCTGCCAACCGCCGTCGTGATGGTGGCCTGCGTGCTGCCGGAAAGCTGGCCGCCGCTGAGCAACAGGTTGATGCGGTTGACCAGGTCGCTCGGGTTCGCTGCCGTCGGGCTTTCAGCCAACGCGATCTCGGCTGTGTAGGTGGCCAGAAGACCTGCGGCGCCACCGATACCGGTATCGATCACACCCTGCATGTAGTTCAGGTAACCCGCCACGCTGGACTCATTGACCAGCTGGAATTCGGGTGCCACGGACCCCGCACTCAAAGTCGTACCCGGTGGCACATAGCCCGGCCGAAAGAAGTTGAACACCGTGGGCGAACGCAAGGGGCTTTGCCCCAAGCGGGTACCCGCATCGCTGTAATCGCCCAACTTGCTCCAGTCGGTGCCGGCCGTCGGCACATTGAAGGTACGCGCCCACTGCGCCAGGCGCACCATGGGCTCACGCAGCTTGCCGAACTCCTGCGCAGATAGACCAGCCGGCGCACGCGCTTCGTCATCCTGCAGGATGGCGGCGTACACCGCTGCCAGATCGCCGCGCACGCCTTTGCCGTTGTCGCTGTAGACGTTGGCCACGCGTTGCACATAGGCGGGGGTAGGGTTGCTGGTGACCAGGCGCTGGATCAGCTGCTTGCTGATAAATGGCGCGTTGTTGGGATGGTTGAACAGCGCATCGAGCATGGTCTTGAGCGCGGCCGCCGCGGGGGTATTGGCCGCTATCGATACCGGTGTCACGCCAGGCACGTTCTGGAAGAAGCTGCTGGCCTCTGGCGAATGGTTATTGCCCTTCTGCACCATCGGTAACCGGGCAAACGTCGTGGGTGGCACGTTGTCGGTGCCGCCACCCGTAACGGGGTTCGCAGTGATCGGCGTACTCTGACTGTTGTCGGTGTCGTAGCCAGTAAATACTTTCGCCACCTCGGTGACATCCGCATTGCTGTAGCTGTCGATGGTGGCGCCGCTTGCGTCGCGCTTGGGTGTCCCGTCCAGATTCAACAGCACCAAGCCGATAGAGAACAGCTGCATCACTTCACGGGCGTAATTCTCGTCGGGCGCGCTGCCCTTGCCATCGGCCCTCTTGTTGCCGCGGGTGTTCAGGTAGTTGCCCATCGCAAGGTTCAGCGTGATGGCGTCCAGCAGCGTGCGGTAGTTGCCAAACGCATTGGCGCACAGCACGTCCCAGTACGCAGCCATCACATAGGAGGGCCAATACCCATTCATGACAGTGGTCGAGGCCACGAAAATCTCAGAGAGCGCCAGTGTCATGCGCCGACGTGGCGCATCAGTCGATGTCATCAGCTGGTTCCAGACCATGTAGTCCGCTGGACCCGTACTGAAGTAGCTGCGGGACAAAGGCGTAATCGTGTTGTAGCCCTTGCTGTCCAGCCAGGCCCATCCGGTCTGACCGGGAATAGCTGCACTCTGGGACTGGAGCCAGGCGGCATAGCTGGACGACCGCACGGCGGCGATGTCAGCGTCACTCGCCGAGAACTGTGCCTGCAATAAAAAGCGCGCTGCTTCCTGGTCATTGCTGGCTTTGGTGTAGAGAAACCCGGACGGCGGTGGGCTGGGTGCAGGTGCAGGTGCAGGTGTGGGTGTGGGTGTCGGGGTTGGTCCTGGCGTGCTGACAACACTGTCACCACCTCCTCCGCCACCGCCACAGGCACTGACCAACGCGGCCAAGCCGACCACGCCAGCCAGTTTCGGCGCATCCAAAGGTGCCGTAGGCTCAACCATCACTTCTGTATCCATGTTTTGCCCCAAGTTTGACAAGTCGTTGCCGGGCCATCGTAGCCCGGCTGTGGCCCACCGCACAGACTACTTGCAATGAGTTACAGCCAGAAGACTGTGCTTTACAGGGCCACCTGCTTCTAAACGGAAGCGCTGGAGCGTTCGTTGACACGGTCACGCCAAGCCTGCAAAGCCATCAGGCCGGCCTCGTCGGGTTTGAACTTCATCAAACCCCGCGCAAACTCCAGCGCACAAAACGCGGTGATATCGGCAATCGTAAAACGATCTCCGGCCATCCAATCCTGCTGTTGCAGCAGCTGGTCAAACCAGCGCGCAAGCACCATGACTTTCTCGCCCTGTGAGCGCCCAAAGTCGGGGAACTGCGGCTGCTCCAGCACCGCCAGCCCGGGATGGGTATGGCGAATCGCATTCGCAATGCCCCCCATCAAATAAAACTCCACGCGCCGGTCTGCCATCTCGATAAAGGCGCGTTCCTCGGCGTCAACGCCCATCAGGTTGGGCTCTGGATACACACCTTCCAGGTAGGTGCAAATCGCCCGCGTCTCGGTCAGCACGCGCCCATCGTCCAGCTCCAGCGCGGGCACCTTGGCCAACGGGCTCTTGTTCAGATAGCCGGCGCTACGGTGCTCGCCTTGGTTCAGGTCGACATTCACCATCTCAATGCCCGTGACATTTTTCTCCACCAGAAACATCAGCACGCGACGTGGGCTCGGTGCCCGGTGGGCGGTGTAGAGCTTCATGGCTTGCCCGTTTCGCTTTTGGATTGGCCCATTTCCACCATGGTGCGGGCGGCTTCAGCAAACTTCTTCGCCTCTTCGCTGCCATCGCGGCGCAGCTCCAGACTCGAGGGTGGCGCGTGCAGGCCGCGCTGTACCGCAGGGCGTGCCTTGATGTTCTCCAGCCAGCGGCCCAGGTGTGGCAAATCGTCCACGTCAACGCCCGACCAGCGGTGCGTGCGCACCCAGGCGAAGTTGGCCATGTCGGCAATGGAGTAATCACCAGCCAAAAACTCATGGTCTTGCAAGCGCGTATCCAGCACGCGAAACAGGCGCTTGCTCTCACCCTGGTAGCGGTCAATGGCAGCCTGGATCTTTTCCGGGAAATAGCGGTAGAACACATTGGCCTGCCCCATCATCGGCCCGATGCCACCCATCTGAAACATCAGCCACTGCATCACGCACGAGCGGCCCTTTACATCGGCGGGCATGAACAGCCCGGTCTTCTCGGCCAGATAGACCAGGATGGCGCCCGACTCAAACACGGCAAAGTCATCGGCCTCGCGGTCCACGATGGAGGGAATGCGTCCATTGGGGTTGATTGCCAGATAGGCGGGAAGTTTTTGCTCGCCCTTGGACAAGTCCAGCACCTTCAGCGTGTATGGCAAAGCCATCTCCTCCAGTGCAATGGAGACCTTATGTCCGTTGGGTGTGGCGGCGGTATAGAGATCGATCATCTTGTGCTCCTTCTTGCGCACATTATGGATGCCGACCCAATCTGTTGCATCATGTGTAACATCTTGTATCCAACGCGGCACAAGACACACGGAGGCGGGCCATGCGGTATTTGCTGACACTGATAGTGATAGGGCTGATCTGCGCCTGTGCCGCGCCCAAATACACCGTGGACGATGGACGCAAGGTCAACGAGGTGCTGTTGGCCAACATCCGCACGTATGGCGCCGGTGAACGCGCTTTGCGCCCGGCCATAACCCGCGCGTCCCAACTCAAAGACCCTCAGTGCGACACCCAATGGGAGCTGCCGTTTTCGGTGGAGTCCAGCGCGGAGTGGACGCCGGATGACAAGGTTGCCTGGGTGCGGGCGCTGGGTGTGGACGAGCGTCTCACGGTGGTTGCCGCCTCCACACAGAGCCCGGTGCAGATCGGTGACCGAATCGCCGAAGTCGGCGGATATGGCAGCGACAACACGCAGAAAATGATGCTGGAACTGGCCGACTTGCGTGATTCCGGACGCGCCTTCAACCTCAAACTCTTCAGCGGCAAAGTGATAGCGGTTAAGCCGTTCAAACTGTGCCGTGGCTATGCCCGTCTGGCACCCCCTGCATCACCCATGGCGCAGGATTACCACTGGCTGCTCAACGTGCACCCGCTGCAAGTGGCGCGCGGGGAGATGACCGAGGACGAGGCGCTGTGGCTGGTGCTGTGGGGTCAGGGCGTTTCAGAAGAGGGCGGCGCGCGGATGAAGACCTATGCCTATGGCACGAAAATCGCCGGCACGCTGTTCAACCTGTTCACGATTGCCTCCGGCATTCAGGGCGCTGCAGCAGCGGCGAATGCGGCTGTCAAAGCGGCCCAGTCGGCCGCTACCAGTGTGGCCACCGAGGTGCTGAAACAGCAACTGATCGACCAAGCCACCACGGCCGCTACCAACCGCCTGCGCGAAGAAGCCACGGGCCTCGTGAAAAAGCTGTCGCAAGCGCAGGTGATGAATGCGATGCAGCAGGCGGCCGCCAACCGGGGCTCGCTGTCCGGCGTGGCATGGATCGCATCGACCGTGTTCGATGACGCCGATGCCTGGGCATTTGCGCGCATGGACAAACTCAACGCCAATCCGCTGGCAGCCTTTTCGTTACACCAGAAGCTGATCGAAAAAGGGTTGGCTGCGAATGCAATGGTGCTGGACCCCGAGCGCATGGCCGCGCTCTCCAAAATTGCAGAGGCGCGTGGTTTGCGTGATGACATGTTGGCCATCCTGCAAGGTATCAAACCGGAGGACTTGCAGTTGGAGATGCTGGACATGCCAGTGGCTTCGGCGCCGACCAGCTTTTCCTATGACGACGCCAACGATGCTGCAGCACGGGCGCAACCTTTCGCGCGCGGTCTGGTCGATGGCATGTTGAACATGCCGACGGAAGCGGGCAATGGGAAGTAACGCAATGAAAAAACTGTGGATGGCCGCAGTGTTGGCAAGCACGGGCCATGCGTTCGCGCAAACTGCACCCGCAGAAACTGCGCCACCACCCGCACCTGTGGCTGTTCCCGCACAAGCGCCAGTCGAGGGCTGCCGATCCTTGACCGACAAGGCCATGGCCGCCGACATGCGGGCGCTAACGGCGCAATCGCTGCGGGCCGATGTAGCCGAACAGTCACGCCTCTATACGGAGTCCGTCAGCCTGTGGACGCAGGCGGTGGCCGTTTGTGAAGGTCGGGCCAAAGAGCGCGCACTGCGCAACTTGGCCGACAACCAGCGCATCAGCGCCGGGCTGAGCGAGCAGTTGGGCGCAGGGCCTGAATGCGCCGCAGCGCACAGGGATGGTACTGCGTTGCAGGAGCTGGCACGTTCTGCCTTGGGTGAGCGCCGGTGGAGCGATGCATCGGCCTTCTTTCGCAAGGCAGAAGACACTTGGGATCTGGCCGTAGAGCGCTGCACTGGCTCACAACGCGATATTGCGAACCGTCGCCGTGAGCAATCCGAAATCGATGGCTACAACGCCGAACGCTGCGCCCCGCTGTTTGACCGCGCACGGGATTACACGCAGAAATTGCGCGCCAGTTCTGCGGGCCTTGCGAAGGAAGACAAGCAAGACCAGTTGACGATCGCCGAAACACTGTGGCGCGACGCACTGACGCAATGCAAGGGTAGCGCGGCCAAAGACTCTGCATCCAACAACGCCCAGGCTCTGGCACGAGAACGTGGTACGCCATTTGTTGCCAAGACACTGCCCACGCCACCCCCACCAACTGCTGCTGCGCCCGCCGGAGCCCCCGCAACGGCCAATGGCAAAGCGAATACGCCGACACCCAAGCCTGCCGCATTCGCCGCAAGCCCTGCGACACCCACCTCAGCCAACACTACATCCACACTACCACCTTCTGCCAACCCAGGATTGAGCGGCGCCGCACTCGCTTCTGCTTTTGCCGCAGCCTTTCCATCTGCCAGCAAACCGGCAAACGCATCGCCCGAGACAATCGCACCAAGCCCTGCTGCGCCCGCAACAGTACAAGCGGTTGTGATCAAGCAGCCCACCCCGCAGCCACCGGATTTCATGGCCGGAACCACGCGCTTTCAAGGCCAGTTTGTTGCCGATGTGGAGGGCCCTACGTTCTCTGGCATTGGAAAAATCACATGGGCCAATGGCGATGTCTTCGATGGCGGATTACAAAAAGGCCAACGCCACGGCAAGGGACTATTCATCTGGGCCAATGGCAACCGCTACAACGGCGACTGGGTGAACGACACACCAAGCGGCACAGGCACCCTGCAATTTGCCAACGGCAATCTGTATGAGGGCGAGGTCGTGGATGGCACACCCAAAGGCAAGGGCCGCATGGCCTACGCATCAGGCGACAGCTATGCAGGGCAATTCCTCGCAGGCATGCCACAGGGCAAGGGGATTTATGTCTGGAAGAACGGCCAGCAATTTGACGGTGATTGGGTCAATGGCAAATCCAATGGCCAGGGGCGTCTGAAGTTCGCCAGCGGCGATGTCTTTGAGGGGGCAGTGCAAGAAGGTGTGCCGCAAGGATTGGGTACTTTCACATGGACTAGCGGGGACAAGTACGTAGGCCAATGGCAAGTCGGCAAGAAACACGGCGAGGGCACTTTCACATGGAAGAGCGGCGACTACTGGCAAGGCGTTTATGAGAACGACCAGCAGACTGCCAACGGCCGTCTTGTGCAAAAAGAATAGGCCCCGGGCGTTTCCATCCGGGGCCTATTGCAGCGTCAGCGCTGCAACTTACTTGGCAGTGGCTTCAGTCTGCTTGTCGTGCTTTTGCTTGTGAATGGCCTTGCTATCGCGATTCGCTTCGCGTTCCAGCTTGCGGCGTTCAGCGCGGGTCACCTTGCCGTCGGCCTTGGCGGTAGCTTCATCGGCATTCAGCTTGGCTTCGCGCTTGTCCAGGCGGTTGGTTTCCTTGGCGTTCAACTGGCCGGAGGCTACGCCCTGGTCAATGCGGGCTTGCTGGTTGGCTTCGCGCTTATCCAACTTGGGCGTAGCGGGAGCCACGGGGGCGGTGGTTTGTGCCATCGCCAAACCACCCACCGACAAAGCCAAAACTGTAATCAAGGTCTTCATGTTCATACAAAACTCCGTTTTCATTAAAGTATGGAACGACTCCATGGAACTACAACGCCCCTGCCCCCAGGGAGCGTTGACCCTCAGTTGTAATGAAGTGTTGCTATTGCAAAGATATGGCTTTGGCCGACTGCAGTGCGTCGCGGGTGCGGATTGCTTCGGCGCGCGCAGCTTGTGCAAAGTCCTGCCCTTTTGACGCATACAAAATCGACCGCGAGGAGTTGACGATGATGGGTGCAGTGGTTTCACCGCCACTTGCGCGCCAGCCGGCCCTGACCGTTGCTGCAGCGTCACCCCCTTGTGCACCCACGCCCGGAATCAGCAAGGGCAGATGGGGCGCCAGCGCGCGCACACGCTCAATCTCTGCCGGGTAAGTAGCACCCACCACCAGACCCAATTGACCGTTCAGGTTCCACGGCCCTTGCGCCAGACGCGCGATGTGCTCATACAAGAGCGGCTGTCCGTCCACCGACGCTAGACGCTGGTTCTGAAAGTCATCGCCGCCTGGGTTGGAAGTGCGGCAGAGCAGGAATACGCCCTTGCCCTGGTACTTCAGGTAAGGCTGGATCGAGTCAAAGCCCATGAACGGCGACAGGGTGACCGCGTCGGCCCCGTAGCGTTCAAATGCTTCTTTCGCGTACTGCTCGGCCGTGCTGCCGATGTCACCGCGCTTGGCATCGAGGATGACCGGTACGTGGGGTGCAGCGCTGCGGATATGCGCCATCAGGCGTTCGAGCTGGTCTTCTGCGCGGTGCGCCGCAAAGTAGGCAATCTGCGGCTTGAAGGCCATCGCGAGATCGGCCGTTGCGTCGACAATGGCGGCGCAAAAGTCGTAGATTTTGGAAGCGTCGCCCCGGTAACTATCGGGAAACTTCGCAGGGTCTGGGTCGAGCCCGACACACAACAAGGAGCCGTTTTGGCGCTCGGCTTGGCGCAACTGTTCTAGGAAGATCATGCGGCCATTGTAAGAAACTGGCTTTTTCGCCACAATGTGTGCCAATGCACAGAGCAGAGCCCCCGTCCCAAGTATTGTTTCGACCTGTAAACACGGTTTCTGAAACGCGCTTTGCTGATCTACACTTATTGCATACAACAACGGTACACACCATGAAAACCTTCAAACGCTTCGTCGCCTCTCTGGTCATTGTTTCGACTACTTTCCTGGGCCTGCCCATGACGGCGCATGCCACCATTGTTCCTACCGAAGACGCATTGCAAGCCCCTTCCGCTAGTCCGGCGCGCGAACGTGTCGCCGCCTTCCTGCAGCGCGAAGACATTGCCAAAGCCATCCAGGCGCAAGGCGTCAGCAGCCAGGCCACGCTGGAACGTGTCAACGCCATGACCGACGCTGAAGTGGCTAAACTCGCCCAGCGCATTGACAACGCGCCCGCTGGCGGCGAAATTCTGGGTTTGCTGTTCACTATTTTCATCATCTTGCTGGTCACCGACATCCTGGGCCTGACCAAAGTGTTCCCGTTCACCCGATCGGCGCGATGAGACTGCGCCTCGCGCGTCTTCCATCCCCCGCCCTGGCGGGGGTTTTTGTTTGTGCGCTGCTGACATTGGGCGGTTGCGCTACGCCGCAGGTGAGCCAGCTGTCGGGCGCCTGGCCCGCAGCGCTGCCAGATATGGCGGTGTTGTCCAACACGCCTTTTATCGCGCAAGAAGACTACGAATGCGGACCGGCAGCACTGGCCATGGTGCTGCAATCCGCCGGTCTGTCGGTGACGGCGGAACAACTGGTCGATCAGGTCTATTTGCCGAACCGAAAAGGCTCCTTGCAAATCGAGGTGCTGGCAGCGAGTCGCCGCAACGGCCTGCCGGGCTATGTGTTGGCGCCGCAAGTGGATGCGGTACTGCGCGAAGTGGCTGCAGGCCACCCAGTGCTGGTATTTCAAAACCTGTCATTGCCGGTTTATCCGGTTTGGCATTTCGCCGTGGTGATGGGCTACGACCGCGACCGCAACGTCCTGCTGCTGCATTCAGGCCGCACACAAGCGATGGAGATTTCGATGTATGCGTTTGAGCGCACCTGGCAGCGCGGCGGTTACTGGGCTATGGTGGCTTTGCCGACCGATCAACTGCCTGCCACAGCACAGCCGGACCCGATGGCCCGAGCCATTGCAGCGCTGGAGCGCGTGCAACCGTCTGCGGCGCAAACCGCCTACCGCACAGCCTTGCAAAAGTGGCCCACACAACGCGCGCTGATGCTGGGCGCTGGCAATACAGCCTATGCGCTGCAACAGTGGAGTGCTGCGGAAGCCGCGTACCTTGTGGCGACGCAGGCGTATCCTGATTTTGCTGACGCGTGGAACAACCTTGCGGAAGTGTTATTGCAACAAAACAAACGGGCAGAAGCCCAAATCGCCATTGCCCATGCTGTCGCTCTGGATGGTGTGCGTCTGCCGCAGTATCTGGAACTTCAGAAAAAAATTGCTGCGCCGTGGACGCACTGAACGTCAGCCCTGCACCACATCCATCGCCAGGCACAGATCGGCCCATGCCTTGGCCTTGTCGGCGCTGGCACGCAGCAACACCTTGGGGTGGTAGGTCACCACCACCG
>JAYWAV010000251.1:0-11907 GCA_043782015.1 Rhodoferax sp.
AGGACTTCCACATAGTCAGATACGGTGCCATCCAGCCGGCCGGACTTGATGTCCAGGTAGACCTGGTCTTGTGCTTCGTAGGGGATGATTTTGACGCCCGCAGGCGCCAGTTCGCCCATCGCGTATTTCTCCTGGATCGTGGACTTGCCAACGCCTATGCGTTTGCCCTTCAGCGAGGCTGGGCTGTCGTATTTGGTGCCTTTTTTGACGACGATACGGCTGGGTGTGTTGACGTATTTGTCGCTGAAATCGATTTGCGCCAGACGGTCTTCGGTAATGCCCATGGAGCTGATGATGACGTCGTATTTCTTGGCCATCAGGCCGGGAATCATGCTGTCCCACGTCTGTTCCACAAACACGCAGTTGCGTTTGATTTCGGCGCAAACAGCCAGCGCGAAGTCGATGTCAAACCCGGTCGGCTTGCCATCCGCGGTTTTGTAGGTGTAGGGCTCGTAGGTGGGGTCGATCGCCACTTTCAGATCAGGCGCAGTAGCCGTCTGCGGAGTGGGTGCGCTGGCCGCTGCGGCCGGCGCCTCGGCAGGCTTGCCGCACGCAGACAACAGGAGGGCAAATGCAGCAGCCAGAGCAGCGGCGGGCAAAGACTTTTTCATGGGAACTCCCGGTAGAACTATTTCAAACAAACAACAGGCTGATGCCCAAACCGAACATCACCAGTGCGATCAGCGAATCCAGAACGCGCCATGCTACCGGCTTTCTGAACACCGGCTCCAGCAGACGCGCGCCAAAGCCCAGGCTGAAGAACCAGACAAAGCTGCCAGTGACCGCGCCACCGCCAAATGCCCAGCGTCCTTCTTCACCGCGCTGGCTGGCCAGCGCGCCGAGCAGGATCACCGTGTCCAGGTAGACATGCGGATTCAGGAGCGTGAGTGCCAGGCAGGTCGCCATGGCCGCGGCCAGCGTGCTGCCTTCGTTGGGGTTAACGGTGAGCTGGTGCGGCTGCATAGCGCGCCGCGCGGCGGTCCATCCATAAAACAGCAGAAATGTGGCACCACCATAGCGGGTGATGCTCAGCAACATGGGGTTGGACTGGATCAGCGCGCCCAGGCCCGCGATACCGGCCATGATCAACAGCGCATCGGCGATGGAGCAGACCAGCACAATCGGCAACACGTGCTCGCGCCGGATGCCTTGTCGCAACACAAACGAGTTTTGCGCGCCGATGGCAATGATCAGCGCGGTGCCGGAGAGAAAGCCGGCGATGAAGTCAGCGCTCATGCAGTGGGGAAATCTCAGGCAGTTGCTATGCGGTGGCTACGGCCCGCATGGTGATCGCCACACCGCCCAACACTGCGTTGCCCGACAGTGGATCACGCAGCTGGTCGTCCAGCAAGGCGTTCAGATTCGCACCCGGGCGCTCAGCCGCCAGCGTCAGCTTGGCTCCTTTGAGGTCGTGGCCCCAGCCATGCGGCAGGCTGACGACACCGGGCATCATCTCGGCGCTGACATGCACCTGGGCCTGCACGCTGCGCGGCCCGCTCTCTATGTGAGCCAACGCGCCGTCTTGTAAGCCCAGACGGGTTGCGTCGGTCGGATGCACCAGCGCCGTGCAGCGAATCGGGCCTTTGGCGAGGATGGGCAGGTTGTGCATCCAGCTGTTATTGGAGCGCACATCACGCCTTCCAATAATGACCAAATCGGCCGCTGGCGCGCGCAGGGACTGCGTAGCCCGCTCTAAATCTTGTAGCAGCATCGGTGGCGCAAGTTCTACTTTTCCACTTGGCGTACGCAACATTTCCGGAATGCGCGGCTGCAGTTCGCCCAAGTCAATGCCGCCTGCCGCGTTCGACGCCATCACGTTGGCTAGCGTCAAACCATCTGGCTTGGTACCAAAGCCATCGCCGTACGGGCCGGTGCGCAATGCAACTTCCAGGCCACGTGAGGGGCCGCGCAGATGCTTCGTTGCGGCGATCACCGCATTGGCATGTTCTCCAAACATCCGCTGTGCGTCTTCTGCAAACTGCGCGTCGTCCAGCGCGTTGGCGTCGGCCTGCGCGCTCTTGCCTTGCACGATGGCGGCCAGCTTCAAAATCGTTTGCCACTCTTCTGGTTGGCCTTCGGGTGCTGCAAACACCGCAGGGCTGTAGCGCGCGTGGTTGCGCCACGAGAGCTGTGGGAAGGCAACGTCGTAATGCATTTCCTCCAACGGCGACAGGCCGGGCAGGATCACATCCGCATGGCGCGTGGTTTCGTTCAGGTAAATGTCCAAGCTGACCATCAAGTCCAGTTGGTCCAGCGCTTTGGCCAGACGCGGGCCGTTGGGGCTGGAGAGCACCGGGTTGGTCGCCACCGTGAACAGCGCGCGCACCTGGCCTTCGCCCGGCGTCTCGATCTCTTCGGCCATGCAGGTCATTGGCAACTCGCCATAGACCTCGGGCGCACCGCTGACACGTGCATGGTGGCGGCCGGTGCTGACGCCTTTGCCGATGCCCGGCTTGCCCGCGGTGTTGCTGGCAAATGCGGCGGACCTGGCAAACAGAACGCCACCTTCCCGGTCCAGGTTGCCAGTCAGCGTGTTGAGCACATCGACCAGCCAGCTCGCCAGGCTGCCGTACTCCTGTGTGCAGGTACCAATGCGGGCATAGACGGCGGCGCGCGGCGCGCTGGCTAACTGGCGGGTGAGGTTGCGGATGGTGTCCGCGTCGATACCGCAGCGTGCGGCCACAGCATCGGCAGTGAAGGGTGCAACCGCTTGCTGAACTTCCTCCACGCCGTTGACCCACTCCGCCACATTGCCCAACTTCACCAGCTTTTCCGCAAATAAGGTGTTCACCATCGCCGCCAGCAGGAACACGTCAGCGCCAGGGCGAATGAAGTGGTGCGCATCGGCGATCGCTGCGGTCTCGGTGCGCCGCGGGTCGATGACGACCAGCTTGCCGCCGCGCGCCTGCAGCGCCCGGGCCTTGCCTTTGAAGTCAGGCACGGTCCACATGCTGCCGTTGCTGGCCAGCGGGTTCGCGCCAATCACCAGCAGCAGATCGGTGCGCGTGATGTCGGGCAGCGCGATGGACAGCCAGTGGCCAAACATCAGGCCGCTGGAGAGTTGCTTGGGCATCTGGTCCAGCGTGGACGCCGAGAAAACATTTTTGGTACCTAAAGCGCGGGCCAGCTTGCCGAAGTAGGTCAGCAGGCCGATCTTGTGTGCAGACGGGTTGCCCACGACGATGCCAGTGGCGTTGCGGCCATGCGCGGCAATGATGGGGGGCAGGCGCTTTTCAATCTCGGCAAAGGCTTCTTCCCAGGTGGCTGGTTCATGCACGCCATTGCGTTTGATCAGCGGTGTGCGCAAGCGGTCCGGGTCTTCGTGCAGGTCCTTCAGCGCCACGCCCTTGGGGCAGATATAGCCCGCGCTGAACACATCGGCGTCGTGCCCGCGGATGCTGGCGACCTTGCCATCTGTGACCTTGATCTCCAGCCCGCAGCAGGCTTCGCACAGGGGGCAAATACGGTGGTGGATCGATTCAGTCATGGTCATGCCTGCCGACGAGCCGCCTCTAGGGTGGCATGCGCCCCCTCGGGGGGCAGTGAACGAATGTGAAACTGGGGGTTCATAGTATTTCCGGAGGGCGAAACACCATGTTACGAGATTTGTCTCTTGTGTGCGCAAGGGCACAGTCAGCTTGGCGACTCCTGCCTACGATGCAGTTGAGTTCGGGCGAATTTCTCTCGTGCTCTTTTCAACTTAACCACTTGTAAAGGAACCATCATGAACACAAATCAAGCCCACGGTGCCATCGAAGAACTGGCTGGCAAGGTACAGGAAAAAACCGGCAAGCTGATTGGCAGCACCGAACAGCAAATCAAAGGCATTACCAAGCAAGTCGAGGGCCGGGCTGAAAAAAACCTGGGCGACATCAAAGAGAAGGCCAAGGACGTCAAGAAGACCTTGCGCGACTACCTGTCCTGATTCGTTCACACGCAAAAACTGCCCGGCGCACTGCCCCACGTACTGCCCGTTATGTCTGATTTGGAACGCTACTTCTGGATGGTGGTGCTGGGGCCTGTTTTTTGGCTGCAGGCCAAGTATGTGCGCCACGTAACGCCACGCTTGCCTGAGCCACCGGGCGCGCGCAGTGGCGTGGCAGGTAGCGGCCCTCTGGTGCGCCTTCTGGTCGCTGGAGACTCGGCTGCGGCAGGCGTAGGGGCTGCTTCCCAGGACGAGGCGTTATGCGGGCAACTGGTAAGCCTGCTGTCTGAACACAACACCGTGCAGTGGCAACTGCTGGCGGCCAACGGGCTGGACTCCCCAGGGCTGGTGCAGCTGCTGGAAGACGCGCCACGCGATGCGTTTGATGTGGTCATCATTTCCATGGGTGGCAACGACGTGAGCGGCCTGGTGGCACCCCGCGATTGGGTGACCTGGCAAAACCGATTGGCGCATGTTGTGGCACGCCGTTTTAACCCCCATCTGCTGGTGCACAGCGCTGCACCGCCTCTGCATGCTTTTCCCGCCATTCCGCAGCCGCTGCGCTGGTTTTCCGGGCGCTGGGCGAATGAGATGAACCGCCACCTCGCGCATGGGCTGGTGGGTACGCAATGCCGGCGCACCATGCTTCGGCATCCCGATATGTCCGCTGCAGCGGGTCTGTCTGAAGACGGTATCCACCCGGGGCCCAAGGGCTATTCCGCCTGGGCCCGTGAGCTGAGCCAGCACATTCAACAATCCATTCCACACTGGCAATGAAGTGGGGTCCGCGCGACCCCGACTACAATTCCTGCATCGGCTGGGCCTCAAAGCCCGGTCGTACACGCTAGGGGTGCTGACGGTCTGCAAAGACCAACGGCTGAGATAACACCCTGGAACTTGATCAAGGTAATACTTGCGCAGGGAAGCGTCGCTCCAAACACCCGAACCCCCTCATCGCAGGGGCGTTTGGGCTTTGGGGCACACCCCCTGCCGTCGAAAGGACTCTCGATGGCGTTTCTTTGTCTTCGCAAAACTGCCGTGGCAACCGCTATCGGACTGTTTTCTCTATCGCCCCTCTCTCCTGTCTGGGCGCAAACCCAACCCGCTTCACTTGGCAATGTCGTGGTTTCAGCCAAAGCTGCGCCGGTGTTCGATGCCGAACGTGCAGATGTCGGCGGCTTCGGGCTCCCGCTCTCACAAACACCGCAAAGCATCACGGTGCTGGGTGCCGATGTGCTCAGCGCGAACGGCACATCCAACCTGTCGCAGGCCATCCGCCTGAACGCCTCGTTGGCTGACAGCTACAACACGGTGGGCTTCATTGAAAACCTGTCAGTGCGTGGCTTCTTGCTGAACAACGATGGCAACACCTTGCGCAACGGCCTGGCCGTCTCCAGCTACGCGCCACTGGCGCTGGAAAACAAGGAGCGCATCGAAGTGCTCAAGGGTGTCAGCGGGTTGCAATCTGGCGTCAGCGCGCCCGGTGGTCTGATCAATCTGGTCACCAAAACGCCATGGGCTGACCCATTTACCACTGTGTTGATTGGCACCGACCAGGAGGGCGGTAGCAAGGTGCATCTGGACACCAACACCAAGCTGGGTGCACTGGGTCTGCGGGTTAACCTGGTACAGGAGAATTTGCACCCCGCATCGGAAAGCGCGAACGGCAGGCGCGAATTGGCCAGCCTGGCGCTGGCACTGCCGCTATCGCGCGACACACTGCTGTCGGCCGATCTGGAATACCACCACAAGGCGCAGCCTTCGGTGCCGGGCCTGGGCCTGATCGATAGCAACGGCGATGGCATTGGCGACGCATTGCCCAGCCGCATTCAGCCACGCCTGAACCTGAACAACCAGAGTTGGTCCATGCCTTTTGAGGCCTCCAGCAGCAGTGCACAGGTCTCGGTCAAGCACCAGATCAACGCCAATTGGCAAGCGCAAGCAGGCCTGAGCGCACAGCGCACTGTGATCGATGACCGCATCGCTTTTCCGGACGGCTGCAGCAACGACGCGACCTATGTCTACCCGGGTCTCTGCGCCAATGGCGATGTGGATATTTACGACTACCGCAGCGAAGGCGAAATACGCACGGTGCGCGCATGGAATGCAGAGCTGCGCGGTAACGTGTCGGCCTTTGGCTTGCCGCAGCAATTGCGTTTTGGTCTCAGCGGGCGCGAGAACAGTGCCGACCTGGCGCCCTCTCAGGCCTATAACTATGTGGGCTCCACGAACATCTACAAGCCCGTCGTATTGCCCTCGGACCCGACACTGACCTCGCTCAACACCAACAGCCGCGAGCAAACCACCGAAGCGTTCGCAGCGATCAGTACAGAGTGGTCACCATCGGTACGCAGCTTCGCTGGCGTGCGGGCCAGCCAGCTGGATCGCAACAGCGCGCGCAGTGATGGCAGCCGCGCCGTTGCCTTCTCGCAAACGGTCAACACACCGTGGGCGGGCCTGTCCTGGACCGCAGCGCCCGGTCTGATCTGGTATGGCTCCTGGGGCCAGGGTATTGAACTGGAAGCGGTCCCCAACCGCCCGACCCAGTATTCCAACGCGGGGCAGCTATTGCCTGCCCTCAAGAGCGAGCAAAAAGAGCTGGGCGTGAAGTGGCAAGCCAAAGAGCGCCTGCTGCTGACCGCGGCCGTGTTCTCGATTGACAAGCCCTATGCCGATGACGTAGCAGACGTGGGCGGACTGGCGCGGAGCATCGCAGGCGGAAAAGTTGCGCGCCACCAAGGGCTGGAGTTGGAGGCCACGGGGGTGTTGAATCCGCAATGGTCGGCGCAGGCCAGTGTGACTCTGCTGGATGCGCGGTGGACCTCGGCGGTGACACCGGGGCTTTCGGGTGAGCGACGGACCAACGTACCCAAGACAAAAGCCTCGCTGTTTGTGGACTACAAAGCCGCAGACTTGCCGGGCCTCTCGGTCCACGGTTTGCTGGTGGCCGAAGGCGAAAAGACCGCCACCCCATACGGCACCACTGCGTTACCCGCGAGCTGGCAACTCGATGCCGGCGCGAGCTACCGCCACCGCATCAGCGGGCAATCGGTGGTGTGGAACCTGCAGATCGAAAATCTGACCGATCGCACCTATTGGCGCGAAGCGCCGACGCAAAGCTGGGGTGGCATTTACCTGTTTGCCTCCACGCCGCGTACGGCGCATGCCAGCGTGACGCTGGAATTCTGAAGATAGGCCCACACCATGCTGGAAGCTGCATTTACGCTGTTGGGTACGCCGGTCACCTGGCTGGAGGTGCTGGCGTTTGTGCTGGCGCTGGCCAACATCGCCTGCAACGTCTGGGAAATCCACTGGGGCTGGCCGCTGACCATAGCTGCCAGCGCGCTGTACGCATGGCTGTTCTGTGTCAGCAACCTGTACGGCGAGGCCAGTGTCAACGTGTTCTTCGCGGTGACGGCGGTGTGGGGCTGGTGGCAGTGGCTGCGTGGGCGCCGCTCAGACAGCGATGCGCCGTTGCAGCTCGAGAAGCTGGATGCATTGGGTCTGAAGAAGACCGCACTGGCCTGGTTGGTGTTGTGGCTGGTCTGCAGTGCCTTGCTGCACTTTGTCACTGACTCCGATGTGGTCTGGGCCGACGGCTTTGTAACGGCGGGAAGCATCGTTGGCACGGTGTTGCTGGGCCGCAAGTTCATCGATAACTGGCCCACCTGGGTGATCGTCAACCTGGCCAGCATTGCGCTGTTTGCGTACAAAGGTTTGGCGCTGACGGTCGTTTTGTATGTGATCTTTCTGGGCCTGGCCTTTTGGGGCTGGTGGGGTTGGCTGCAACGCTATCGGCAACGCACTTCTGTCAGCACCTGATGCAAGTTCAACTGATTTGCCTGATCGGCCCCGAATGTACCGGCAAGACCACGCTGGCGCAGGCACTGGCGCGGGAGCTGGACGGCCCCTGGGTGCCCGAATACTTGCGAACCTTTTGCGATGCACACGGGCGCACGCCCCTGCCAGAAGAACAGGCACACATCATGGAGACGCAGTACCAGCAGGAAGAAGCGGCCCTGGAACGTGCCAATGCGCAAGGTCAGCGCTGGGTGTTTTGCGACACGGCGCCCTTGCTGACTGCGATCTACAGCGATTTCATTTTTGGCGACAAGTCTTTGCTGGCGTCGGCCCGGATGCTGCATAAGCGCTATGCGCAAACGCTGCTGCTGGAGTCGGACATTGCCTGGGTGGCCGACGGCATGCAACGCGAGGGTGACCATGTCCGTGCACCGATACAGGCGATGCTGGAGGCTGAGTTGGCGCGCATCGCGCGGCCTGTTGCTCACGTGCTCGGCTCTGGGCCTGCGCGGTTGGCTTCGGCGCTGAAAGTCTTGCAGGCGGTTCACGGGTAGTTCTCACGCGTTGCCATCTTGGGGCAGCGTTACTTCCTGATCCGGCGTGTCGGGTACTCTTTTCCGTACATGCCCCCCGCGCCGTCGGCGGGCGAGCACAAAACCCTTCAGCGCGTGAAATAAATACGCACGACATATGCATGGTTTACCGTGACCACATGCAAACCCATTCCAACTCCGTCACAATGACCCAAAACAAGGAGTAAATCCCATGCCCCACGCTTTTGCATCTACCCTCAAGAACTTCAAGACTGCGTCCGGTAAAGCGGGCAAGTTTTATTCGCTGCCGGCGCTCGCCAAGCAATTCCCCAATGTAAGCCGCCTGCCAGTGTCCATGCGGATCGTGCTGGAAAGCGTTCTGCGCAATTGCGATGGCAAGAAGGTGACGGCCGAGCATGTGGCCGAAGTCGCCAACTGGAGCCCCACCGGCCACCGCACCAATGAGATTCCGTTTGTCGTTTCCCGCGTGGTGCTGCAAGACTTTACCGGTGTGCCGCTGTTGGCCGACCTGGCCGCGATGCGCAGTGTTGCTGTCAAGCTGGGCAAGAATCCCAAGCGCATTGAGCCGCTGGTGCCCGTCGATCTGGTGGTGGACCACTCGGTGATGGTGGACCACTACGGCAAAAAGAATTCGCTGGACCTGAACATGAAGCTGGAGTTCCAGCGCAACCGCGAGCGCTATGAGTTCATGAAGTGGGGCATGCAGGCGTTTGATACGTTCCGCGTCGTACCACCGGGTTTTGGCATCGTGCACCAGGTGAATCTGGAGTACCTGGCGCGCGGCGTGCACAAGACCAAGGCTGATGTGTACTACCCCGACACCTTGGTCGGTACCGACAGCCACACGACGATGATCAACGGCATTGGTGTTGTGGCCTGGGGCTGCGGCGGCATTGAGGCTGAGGCCGCGATGTTGGGCCAGCCGGTGTACTTTTTGACGCCCGACGTAGTGGGCTTCGAGTTGACCGGTCGGTTGCGCGAGGGCGTGACAGCGACCGATCTGGTGCTGACCGTCACCGAGATCCTGCGCCGCCACAAGGTGGTCGGCAAGTTTGTCGAGTTTTGTGGCGAGGGCACACGCACGCTGAGCCTGCCGGACCGCGCGACGATTGCCAACATGGCGCCCGAGTACGGCGCGACGATGGGCTTCTTCCCGGTGGACGAGAAGACCATGGAGTACTTCGCTGGCACCGGCCGCACCAGGCCTGAGATGGAAGCCTTTGAGGCCTACTTCAAGGCGCAGGGTCTGTTTGGTGTGCCCAAGTCGGGTGAGATCGATTACTCGCAGGTGGTGAAGCTGGATCTGGGCAATGTCACGCCCAGCCTGGCTGGCCCCAAGCGGCCGCAGGATCGTATTGAGCTGGGCAAGGTGGCGAGCCAGTTTGAGTCGTTGTTCTCCAAACCCAACTCCGAGAACGGTTTTAACCAGCAGGCTGCGGTGTTCCATACCCGGCATCTGGCGCGCGCGTCGGGCGTGCCGGAGGCTGTCAACGTACCTGTTGCGCCGGACACGCTACCGGGCTCACCGCGCCAGGTGGTCGAGATGGGCGGCGGCAAACCCACGTTGGCCGCAGGCCATGCGCCGGCCACGGCTTCAGTGGCCGCAGGTAGCTCTGATGTGACCATCGGCAATGGCGATGTGCTGATCGCAGCGATCACCAGTTGCACCAACACCTCCAACCCCAGCGTCCTGCTGGCTGCGGGTCTGCTGGCCAAGAAGGCGGTGGAAGCCGGCCTGAAGGTCAAGCCGCATATCAAAACATCACTGGCCCCCGGATCGCGCATCGTCACTGAATACCTGACTGAGAGTGGCCTGTTGCCGTATCTGGAAAAGCTGGGCTTTGCGGTGGTGGGCTATGGCTGTACAACCTGTATCGGCAACGCGGGCGACCTGACGCCCGAGCTCAACGAAGTCATCACCAGGAACGACCTGATCTGCGCGGCGGTGCTGTCGGGAAACCGCAACTTTGAAGCGCGCATTCACCCGAATCTGAAAGCCAACTTCCTGGCAAGCCCGCCGCTGGTCGTGGCCTATGCGATTGCGGGCACGGTGAACCGCGACTTGATGACCGAGCCCGTCGGCAAAGGCAAGGGTGGCAAGGATGTTTACCTCGGCGATATCTGGCCGACCAGTGACGAGATCTACAAGCTGCTGAAGTACGCGATGAAGGGCAAGGCCTTCCGCGAAAACTACGCGAAGGTGAAGACCGAGCCCGGCCTGTTGTGGGACAAGATCAAGGGCGTGGCCGGCCAAGCCTACGTCTGGCCGACCAGCACCTACATCGCCGAGCCGCCGTTCTTCGCTGACTTTGCTATGGATTCCATAGCTGCTAACGCACATTCTGCGGGCGTTAGCGGCCAATCTAGGGGCCCAAAAGTCACTGAAATGTCAGTACAGGGCGCCCGCATCATGGCGCTGTTTGGTGACTCCATCACGACCGACCATATCTCACCCGCAGGCTCCATCAAGGAAAGCTCACCCGCAGGCAAATGGCTGTTGGCCAATGGCGTGCAGAAGGCCGATTTCAACAGCTACGGCGCGCGCCGCGGCAACCACGATGTGATGATGCGCGGCACCTTCGCCAATGTGCGCATCAAGAACCTGATGATTCCGCCGGACGCGGCCGGTTCGCGCGAGGAGGGCGGCGTAACGATCTACCAGCACGACGGCCCCGATCAGGGCAACAAGATGGCCATCTACGACGCAGCCATGCAGTACGTGGCTGACGGCGTGCCCACCGTGGTGTTTGCCGGTGAGGAATACGGCACCGGGTCGAGCCGCGACTGGGCCGCCAAGGGCACGCAATTGCTGGGCATCAAGGCTGTGGTGGCCAAAAGCTTTGAGCGCATCCACCGCTCCAACCTGGTCGGCATGGGCGTGCTGCCACTGCAGTTCAAGGGCACGGACTCCTGGCAGTCGCTGGGCCTCAAGGGCGACGAGCGCATTGATGTGATCCCCGACGCCAACCTCACGCCGCAGAGCGACGCCACGCTGCGCGTCACGCGGGCTGATGGTTCTACCCATGAGGTCACACTGACGCTGCGCGTAGATACACCGATTGAGGTCGACTACTACCGCGCGGGTGGCATTCTGCCGTTTGTTTTGCGGCAACTGTTGACGGATTGATCTGACGCAACAACACCCGCCTGAGCGCGGCGACAATCAGGCCATGGCAACCGACATGGTCATAGCAGGCGGCGGTATTGGCGGATTGGCCGCTGCGCTGGCCTGTGGCCGCTCGGGCCACCGTGTGCACCTGATCGAGCAAGCCGCCCAGTTCGGCGAGGTGGGCGCAGGCATCCAGTTGGGCCCCAACGTAGGGCGCGTACTCGAATCCTGGGGCCTGGCCGATGCGCTCAACGCCGTTTCTGCCACGCCGCAGGCGCTGCAAGTGCGCAGCGCCACTAGCGCGAAGTTATTGGCCACGCTGCCACTTGGTCAAACGATGGTGCAGCGCTATGGCGCGGCCTACCGCACCGTTGCCCGCGCCGATCTGCATGGCATTCTGCTGCGGGCGGTGCAATCGCTGCCCGATATCACATTGCAATTGGGAACTGCGCTCACCCCGGTGGACCACGATCCCAGTGGCGTGACCCTGCGCACTTCGCTTGGGCAACTGCTGCGCA
>JAYWAV010000252.1:0-4308 GCA_043782015.1 Rhodoferax sp.
ACAAACTGCGCGTACAGATCGGGGAACTGCGTTTCCGAGAGTTCCACGCCGTTGCCCTTGATGTGGGCAATCAGTGCCGACTGGGCGAACAGATAAAACAGAAACCCCAACGCAAGCCCCAGCAACGCTGCGCCCAAAGTGCAGACGATCAGTACGAGCCAAAAGATGAGCCCCAGCACCAAAGTGATTCGGCTGAGCGTGCGCTCCTGTGGATAGACCAGTGAATCCATTCAATTCCTCCCGTTTGTTTTTGATATACGCGGTCAAGCCGCAACGGGATTCTAAGAGCAGGGATTCGGGCCAGCGATCTGGTTTTTATTATTGGGGTGGTCAGCGCTGCTAGTGTGGAAATACGGAGAGGTCTAACGCAGCAACCGAACGGAACGCCGGTTTGGCAAACAGAAAGCCTTGCATGAGGCTGATACCGGCATCCCGAAGGAAGTCCCGCTCCCCCGGGGTTTCTATGCCCTCCGCGATGACTTTGATATCCATGTCCTTGCACAGTTGCACCAAGCTGCGAACGATGGCTTGGCGTGGACGGTTGACGTCCACATTGCGGATCAGGTCCATGTCGATCTTGATGAGGTCAGGCTGAAAGTCAGCCAGGAGCTTCATTCCCGCGTAGCCGGCACCAAAGTCGTCAATGGCCGTTTTGAAACCACAACGCTTGTATTCCCTGAGAATTTGTGCGAACCAGGGCCCGTCGTCCACGCGTTCACCTTCGGTTACTTCGAAGATGATGCGCTCCAGCGGAAAGCCGTGCACCCGTGCGGCCGCCAGGGTCGTGCGTATGCACAGCTCCGGCTTGTAGATGGCGTTGGGCAGGAAGTTGATCGAGATGTATTCCTCGATACCCAACTGGCTGGCTCCCTTGATGGCTTTGACGCGGCATGCCTGATCAAAGCGGTAGCGATTGTGTTCGTTGACCTTGGACAGCACCGTCGCGGCCCCTTCGCCCTCAGGCCCGCGCACCAGGGCCTCATGGGCAAATACCTTTCGGGTATCGATATCAACGATGGGCTGGTAGGCATATTCAAAATCGAAGCCGACGCGCTCGGCCTTGCCGCAGTCCTCGCAATCGCGTTCTGTACCGGCCAATGGAGAGAAGCTTATGGGGAACGTGGGGTTCACGCTCACGGGGGTGGCGGTTTTTTTGATCAGCATGTTGACTCTCTAACTTTCAAATTGCTCGTGCACCTACCATCACTGGAATACGCCAACAGTATGCGCCAGCGCCTGGGACTTGTCTCGCGAAGTCGCAGCTGCAAAAGACACGCGCCCTGCTGGTGGCGGGTGCTGCCGACCACCTTGGGCACCCAGAGCCGCCAGCGATGACAGGTCCTTGGTACGGTTCATTGGAAATCCCCACGATTGGGTGCAATGGAATGCACGGAGATGAACTTATAGGTACATATTGCGACTGCATGGTAATTTTAGGGCTTCCGTGGAGAACTTGCTTGCTGCAGGTCTTTGCCCGGAATGCTTGCTTGGTTCGCTATGGCAATAAAAAGGAAGCAGCGCTTCAAGCGCTGTTGACGCCAAATACGCAACAGCTTGGAAGCGCCAGTCAACCGCCCAGCGCCCCGGCGGGCCGTCGCTGTTCACTGCCCTTGTTTCAATGGACTGAGGTTAACCCTCAACAAAACCGGATACGCCGTGCTCCAATGCCATCGGCGAGCCCGGGTGCCCAGATCATTTTGCGATGGCCAGGCTAGGTTCCAGGCACGTCCATGGCGCTTGCCGAAACTGCGCAGCGTATGCGCATGCCGCGCTATCCGGCAGCGACCCGGTAGCGCTGGCCACCGTCGTTTTTGGCTTGGTACATGGCGCTGTCGGCGGCGAGTTGCAGCGCGTGGGGGGACATCAGGCCGTTGCCCATGGCGATGCCAATCGAGGCTCCCAGGCTGCGTGTGTGTGATTGAAGAACAAAAGGCGGTGCGAAGGCGGCCAGGCACTTGGCGGCAACGGCGGTTGCTACTTGCTCTGCGACTGCCGGGTCGGCGTCCAGGTCGGCGAGCAACAGGGCGAACTCGTCGCCGCCAATGCGGGCCAATGTGTCGGACTCGCGCACGACGGCGCCTAGGCGCCTTGCAACTTCTTTCAGCGCCAGGTCGCCTGCGGCGTGGCCCAGTTCGTCATTGATGGGTTTGAATTTGTCCAGGTCCAGGCACAGGAAAGCAATGCGTCCGCCATGGCGGCTAACGCGGGCCAATGCTTGCGTCAGCCGGTCGGCCAACAGAGCACGGTTGGGCAGGCCGGTGAGTACATCGTGGTGCGCCATATGCGCCATCTCCGACTGGCTGGCACGCAATTTTTCCAGCAGGCGGTTGAATGCGTCGGTCAGGTGGCCGACTTCGTCCTGGCGCACCACCTTCAAGGGCTCCAGCGGCGCCTCGCCCCGGGTCATGCGGTCCGCCTGCCCGGCGGCTTGCAGCAGCGGGCGGAACACGAAGTACAGCAGGACGCTGCTCACGATCAAAAATCCGACGAGGGTCAGCGTGCTGATACCGGCTACAAATGACTGTGTGCGGCCCACCGCAGCGAAGGCCTCTTCGGTGGGCAATCGCACCACCACAAACCAGCCGGTGCTGGGCACGGGCACCACCGAGGAGATCTCCTCTGTACCCACGGCGTTGACGGTGATGTCGGTCCCATAGTTGCCCTGCATCGCGCGGTCATGGAAAGGGTTGGCGCCGGGCGGTGGTGTGGCCTTGAGCACCATGCCAGGGTCGGTGGCTGCGATAAACACTTTGTCGCGCGGCGACACCATCAAAAAGCTGCCCGTCTTGCCAATTTTGTCCTGCGGGGTGAACGCGACAAAGCCCGAAACACCCAGCACCGAGGTGCCCACCAGCGCGGCCCGTGCGTTGCCTGCGGCATCCTTGATCGCGGTTGCCATCGGCAAAACCACGGTCGTCGCAGCGCTGTCCCGCAGCGCGCGACCCACCACAAACTTGCCGTCACGGGCCACCTGCTGCACGTGGGGGTCGCTACACGGCGAGAGCGCCAGATCCACGGACAGTGCGCTGGCGGCCACGGTGTTGCCGTCCGCCGTACAGACCAGCAGGCCCTGGGAAAAGAGAGGCTGCGACAGGTGCTTTTTAGCCAACCAGTTTTGCAGGACCTGGGGCTTATGCAGCAGGTCCAGCGGGAGCGCGCCCGCCAACCGGACCAGTGATTCCTGGCGATCCACAATTTCATGGTCGACTTTGCGGGCCACGTAGCTGGCCAGCGTCAGTTGCTGCGCAGCCACCACCTCGGTGATGCCATCGCGCAAATACTTGCTCAAGGTCACATAGCGCGCCACATTGCCCGTCACCAAAAGCAGTACGCCGATCAGGATGATGCGGGTAGCGATGCTGTTGGCAATGCGGCGAAACGTCATCCCGCCATGATAATGGCTCTACGGCCTTCAACACTCCACGATATTGACCGCCAGCCCGCCGCGCGCGGTTTCCTTGTACTTGGTCTTCATGTCGGCGCCGGTTTCGCGCATGGTCTTGATGACCTTGTCCAGACTCACATGGTGCGTGCCGTCGCCATACAGCGCCATGCGCGCGGCGTTGATCGCCTTGACCGACGCAATCGCGTTGCGCTCGATGCAGGGGATTTGCACCAGCCCACCCACCGGGTCGCAGGTCAGGCCCAGGTGGTGCTCCATGCCTATCTCGGCCGCGTTTTCTACTTGCTCCGGTGTGCCGCCCATCACGGCGCACAGTGCGGCTGCGGCCATCGAGCAAGCCACACCCACTTCGCCCTGGCAGCCCACTTCGGCCCCGCTGATGGACGCGTTCTCTTTGTAGAGAATGCCAATCGCCGCGGCGGTCAGCAGGAAGTCGATCACGCCCTTGTCGTTCGCGCCTAGGCTGGTGCCGGGCCGCCCCAAACCAGCCGCACCCCCCTCGGGGGGGCAGTCGCTTTGCGACGTGGGGGGCGGGTTCACAAAGCGGCTGTAGTAATGCAAGACGGCGGGGATGATGCCCGCCGCGCCATTGGTGGGCGCGGTGACTACGCGCCCACCGGCGGCGTTTTCTTCGTTGACAGCCAGTGCGTAGAGGTTGACCCAGTCCATGACTTGCAGTGGGTCGCGCAGCGCGGTCTCTGGGTTGGAAGTCAACGCCTGGTGCAGCGCCAGAGCGCGGCGCTTGACCTTGAACGGGCCGGGCAAGAAGCCGTCAGTTTTGCAGCCACGTTTCACACAGTCCTGCATCACCTGCCAGATGCGCAGCAGACCCGTGTCAATCTCTGCATCGCTGCGCCAGTGCTGCTCGTTGCGGCGCATGATTTGCGCGATGCTCAAGCCCTCGC
>JAYWAV010000253.1:0-4290 GCA_043782015.1 Rhodoferax sp.
TGCCTGATGACGCAGGGCGGCGCCGTTTTACGCAAGTAACCGCTGCAAGTAATCGGCACAAATAACACCCACTACTAGAAGGAGCGACACCATGGAAATGGTTTCCCCCACGATACTGAATCTGATCATCTTTGTGCTGGCCATCTACGTGGGCTACCACGTGGTCTGGACCGTGACACCAGCGCTGCATACGCCGCTGATGGCGGTGACCAATGCCATCTCGGCCATCGTCATCGTAGGGGCCATGCTGGCCGCCGCGCTGACCGAAACCACGCTGGGAAAGTCCATGGGCGTGCTGGCGGTGGCGTTGGCAGCGGTCAATGTGTTTGGTGGCTTTATGGTCACGCGGCGCATGTTGGAGATGTTCAAGAAAAAAGAGAAGAAAACACCCGTTGCAGGAGCTAAAGAATGAGCCTCAATCTCGTCACGCTGCTGTATCTGTTCGCCAGCGTCTGCTTTATCCAGGCGCTCAAGGGTTTGTCGCATCCCACCACATCCATCCGTGGCAATCTGTTCGGCATGGTCGGAATGGGTGTTGCCGTGCTCACCACCGCGGCGCTAATTTTCAAGCTGGCGGACCAGATGGGCCAGGATGGCATCGCCGGTATGGGCTGGGTGCTGGGCGCGTTGTTGGTGGGCGGTACTGCTGGCACGTTGATGGCCAAGCGCGTGGAAATGACCAAGATGCCCGAGCTGGTGGCTTTCATGCATAGCATGATCGGCCTGGCCGCGGTGTTTATTGCGGTGGCGGCTGTAGCCGAGCCCTGGGCCTTCAGCATCACGGCCAAAGGCGGCGCCATCCCCGGCGGTAACCGCATTGAGTTGGCGTTGGGCGCTTTCATTGGCGCGGTGACGTTCTCGGGCTCGGTAATTGCGTTTGGCAAGCTCAGTGGCAAATACAAGTTCCGCCTGTTCCAGGGCGCGCCGGTGACCTTCTCTGGCCAACACAAGTTGAATCTGGTGCTGGGTCTGGCATCGCTGTTTTTCCTGTTCGGCTTCTGGCATTCGCAAAGCGCGATGGACTTTGGCCTGATCCTGGCGCTGGGCTTTGTGATGGGCGTGCTGATCATCATCCCGATTGGCGGGGCTGACATGCCAGTCGTGGTGTCCATGCTGAACAGCTATTCCGGCTGGGCGGCCGCAGGCATTGGCTTTTCACTGAATAACAGCATGTTGATCATTGCCGGTTCGCTGGTGGGTTCGTCTGGTGCGATCCTGAGCTACATCATGTGCAAGGCGATGAACCGTTCGTTCTTCAACGTGATCCTCGGTGGTTTTGGTGGCGACGCCACTGCGGCCGTCGCGGGTGGCGCGGTGCAGCGCAGCGTCAAGAGCGGCAGCGCCGACGATGCGGCTTTCGTATTGGGTAATGCCGAAACTGTGGTGATCGTTCCCGGTTACGGCTTGGCTGTGGCGCGCGCGCAGCATGCAGTGAAAGAGCTGGCTGCGAAGCTCACTGAAAAAGGCATCACCGTCAAATACGCGATTCACCCGGTGGCCGGACGTATGCCGGGGCACATGAATGTGTTGCTGGCCGAAGCCGAAGTGCCGTATGACCAGGTGTTCGAGATGGAAGATATCAACGGCGAGTTTGGTCAAGCGGATGTCGCGATCATTCTGGGTGCGAATGACGTGGTGAACCCTGCGGCGCATATCAAGGGCAGCGCGATTTACGGCATGCCGATTCTGGAAGCCTACAAGGCCAAGACCATCATCGTGAACAAGCGGTCCATGGCGGCTGGTTACGCCGGGCTGGACAACGAGTTGTTCTACATGGACAAGACCATGATGGTGTTCGGCGACGCAAAAAAGGTCGTGGAAGACATGGTCAAGGCCATCGAGTGAAGGTTGCGTGAAGGCTTTCCCTGCGCATCTTAGGGAAAACAGGGTTTCCTGAGTCGCGGCAGAGCGGGAAAATGGCGGGTTTGAGAATCATTGGAATCTGGAGACATTGAAATGACTGATCGCGTTTGGCTCAAGAGCTATCCACAAGGCGTGCCTGCCGATATTGATGCGTCGGCGTACCCCTCGCTGGTGGGGCTGATGGAAGAAAGCTTCCAGAAATACGCCAACCGGGTGGCCTACAACTTCATGGGCAAGGACATCACCTACCTGCAGACGGACAGCCTGAGTCAGGCGTTTGCGGCTTATTTGCAAGGCCTGGGTCTGACCAAAGGCGACCGTGTCGCCATCATGATGCCCAACGTGCCGCAGTACCCGGTTGCCGTGGCAGCCATCCTGCGTGCCGGTTTTGTGGTGGTCAACGTCAACCCCCTGTACACCCCGCGCGAGCTGGAACATCAGCTGAAGGACTCTGGTTCCAAAGCCATCGTCATCATCGAGAACTTTGCCGCGACGCTGGAAAAATGCATTGCCGCCACGCCGGTGAAGCATGTGGTGTTGTGCGCCATGGGCGATCAGTTGGGGCTGCTCAAGGGCACGCTGGTCAACTACGTGGTCCGCCATGTCAAGAAGTTGGTGCCTGCTTTCTCGTTGCCCGGCGCAGTGCGCTTCAATGCAGCGGTTGCCAAAGGCACGAAAGCACCGTTCAGCAAACCCGCGATCAAAGCTGACGATGTGGCTGTGTTGCAGTACACCGGTGGCACCACCGGCGTATCCAAGGGTGCCGTGCTGTTACACCGCAATGTGATTGCCAACGTGTTGCAGTCCGAAGCCTGGAACGATCCGGTCATGAAGAAGGTTCCCGCAGGAGAGCAACCTACGGGCGTCTGCGCCTTGCCGCTCTACCACATCTTCGCGTTTACGGTTGGCATGATGCTGTCGATGCGTACGGGCGGCAAGCTGATCCTGATCCCCAATCCGCGTGACATTCCTGGCGTGTTGAAGGAACTGGCCAAGCACACCATCCACAGCTTCCCCGCAGTCAACACACTGTTCAATGGCCTGGCCAATCACCCGGATTTCAACAAGGTGGACTGGAGCCATCTGAAGATATCGGTGGGCGGCGGTACCGCGGTGCAAAGCGGTGTGGCCAAGCTCTGGTTTGACAAGACGGGTTGCCCGATTTGCGAAGGCTATGGCCTGTCTGAGACCTCACCGTCGGCCAGTTGCAACCCGGTGACCGCCGCGGAATACACCGGTACCATTGGCATCCCATTGCCCAGCACCTACCTGAAGCTGCTGGACGACGACGGCAACGAAGTGGCCATTGGCCAGCCCGGCGAAATCGCCATCAAGGGCCCGCAAGTGATGGCGGGTTACTGGCAGCGCCCCGATGAGACCGCCAAGGTGATGACCGCCGATGGATACTTCAAGTCGGGCGATATCGGTGTGGTCGATGAGCGCGGCTACTTCAAGATCGTGGATCGCAAGAAAGACATGATTCTGGTCAGCGGCTTCAATGTGTTCCCGACGGAGCTGGAAGACGTTGTGGCGCAGATGCCCGGCGTGATGGAGTGCGCCTGCGTAGGTGTGCCGGATGCCAAGTCGGGCGAGGCCGTCAAGCTGGTCATCGTGAAGAAGGACCCCAATCTCAGCGAGGCCGATGTGCGCGCTTTCTGCAAGGAAAATCTGACTGGCTACAAGCAGCCCAAGGTGATTGAGTTCCGGGCTGATTTGCCGAAGACGCCTGTTGGGAAGATTCTGCGTCGTGAGTTGCGGGATAAGTAAAGCCTTTTCGGCTTGATCCAAAGCGGTTTTCGGGCCGCTTTTTTATTGCCCCGGTTTATCTTGCTGCGTTACTTCTGAATCAGGCGTGTCGGGTACTCTTTTCCGTACGTGTCCCCCGCGCCGTGAGGGCGCTCCTCCTTGACCTCCCGGAAAAGAGCACCCAACCCACCTGATCCCACGATGGTGCTGGCACGCAAGTGACCCGGAATTCATTTCTCGGCTGACAAGTGCTCAGCTGATGGTGCGGGGTATGCGTTTTGCGCAGGTAAAGGAGGAGGGGCCCTCACGGCCCCGGGGGACACGGAGCAAAACGTATACCCCGCGTCGTCAGCGGGCGACAGAAAAAGAAGTAGCTACGATTACCTGCCATGACCACCAATAACCCCATCGCCATCCTCAGCGCCCTGGCCGAAGAACAACAAGGACTGGTCGGCCAGCTACAAAACCCAAGTTGCATCCAATATGCAGGGCGCGACTTCTGGGTGGGACAGCTCCACGGCCAACCAGTGGTTCTGGCACTCTCGCGCATCGGCAAAGTGGCTGCCGCAACTACCGCCTCTGCACTGATTTCACACTTTCGGGTTCGCGCCATCGTGTTCACCGGAGTCGCGGGCGGTGTCGGTGCTAGCGTCCGCGTGGGCGACGTGGTAGTGGCCTCCG
>JAYWAV010000254.1:0-4250 GCA_043782015.1 Rhodoferax sp.
ACCTCGATAGACCCGAAGGTATCGCGTTCGGTGCGGGTTGCGGGTGTAAGGCTCATGATGGTTTGGGCAGGGGCTGACCTGTCAAAATAGCGGTTCCAGCTTTTCAGCATAGCCGCTAATCCAAAAATCCCCATGACGACCACCATCCGCCAGGCTGACCTCATTGAGTCCGTAGCCGCTGCCCTGCAATTCATCAGCTACTACCACCCCGCCGATTACATCGCCCACCTGGCCCGCGCCTACGAGCGCGAGCAAAGCCCCGCGGCCAAGGACGCCATCGCGCAGATCCTGACCAACAGCAAGATGAGCGCCACCGGCCATCGCCCGATCTGCCAGGACACTGGCATCGTCAACGTGTTCCTCAAGGTCGGCATGGACGTGCGCTGGGAAGGCTTTACCGGCAGCCTGGACGACGCGATCAACGAAGGCGTGCGCCAGGGCTACAACCACCCCGACAACACGCTGCGCGCCAGCGTGGTGGCCGACCCTGAGTTCCTGCGCAAGAACACCAAGGACAACACGCCTGCGGTGATCTTCACCGAGTTGGTGCCCGGCAACACCGTCGAAGTGACCGTGGCCGCCAAGGGTGGCGGTTCGGAGAACAAGAGCAAGATGATCATGCTCAACCCCGGCGACAGCGTGGTGGATTGGGTCTTGAAAACGGTACCCACCATGGGCGCCGGTTGGTGCCCGCCCGGCATGCTGGGCATCGGCATTGGCGGCACCGCCGAGAAGGCGGTGCTGATGGCCAAGGAAAGCCTGATGGACGACCTGGACATGTACGAACTGCAAGCCAAGGCGGCCACCGGCGCTGAACTGGATAACGTCGAAAAACTCCGCCTGGAATTGTTCGAAAAGGTCAACGCACTGGGCATTGGCGCACAAGGCCTGGGCGGCCTGACCACCGTGCTGGACGTGAAGATCAAGCTCTACCCCACCCACGCCGCCAGTAAGCCCGTGGCAATGATCCCCAACTGCGCGGCCACGCGCCACGCCCACTTTGTGCTGGACGGCTCCGGCCCGGTCTACCTGGATCCGCCATCGCTGGACCTGTGGCCCAACGTGAACTGGACGCCGGATTACAAGCAAAGCAAGAAGATCGACCTCAACACCTTGACCAAGGAAGAAGTCGCCAGTTGGAAACCCGGCCAGACCCTGCTCTTGAACGGCAAGATGCTGACCGGCCGCGACGCAGCGCACAAACGCATCAAGGACATGCTGGCCAAGGGCGAGAAACTGCCTGTGGACTTCACCAACCGCGTCATCTACTACGTCGGCCCCGTCGACCCCATCAAGGGCGAAGCTGTCGGCCCCGCTGGCCCGACCACCGCCACCCGCATGGATGGCTTTACCGAAATGATGCTCGCGCAAACCGGATTGATCTCCATGGTCGGCAAGGCCGAACGCGGCCCGGTCGCCATCGAGGCCATCAAGAAACACAAAAGCGCTTACCTGATGGCTGTGGGCGGCGCCGCTTACCTGGTGTCCAAGGCGATCAAACACGCCGAAGTGGTGGGCTTTGCCGATTTGGGCATGGAAGCGATTTACGAATTCGACGTGGTGGATATGCCTGTGACGGTAGCCGTGGACTCTGGCGGCACCAGCGCCCACATCACCGGCCCAGCCGAATGGCAAAAGAAGATCGCCACCGGTGAGTTCAAGCAGATCCCGGTCACCTCGCGCTAAGCCCATGCTGAACAAGTCCGTTCGTGTTGAGCTTGTCGAAACGCCGCCCTAAGCTTTTGATCAATCCGGCATTCAGCCCCATCGGGGTGTTTGACAGCGGCGTGGGCGGCTTGAGCGTGCTGCGTGCGCTGCGCGCCGAGCTACCCCAGGAGCGCTTTGTCTACGTGGCCGACAGTGGCCACGCGCCGTATGGCGAGCGCGACGACGCGCATGTCATCGCGCGCTCCCACGCGATTGCTGAGCACCTCATCGCATCACACGGTATCAAGGCGTTGGTCGTCGCCTGCAACACTGCCACCGCCGCTGCGATCCACGTATTGCGGGCGGCTTATCCGGCGTTGGCCATCGTCGGTATCGAGCCCGCGCTGAAACCCGCCGCCGCACAAAGCAAGACCAGCGTGGTCGGTGTGATGGCCACGCGCGGCACCTTGCAAAGCGAGAAATTTCGCAAGCTAATGGAGTCGCTGCATGGCAAAGCCACCTTCATCCTGCAGCCCTGTGATGGTCTGGCCGATGCGATCGAGCATGGCGACGCTACAGAAATAGGAGCGCTCTGCGCAAGCTACATGGGCGCAATGGGCCGATTTGGCATAAATTCCGGAGAGATGGATACGTTGGTACTGGGCTGCACCCACTACCCGTTTATCGAGGCCGAGCTGCGCAAACGGGTGGGCAGCGACGTGCAGTTTCTGGAAGGCGGTGCGCCGGTGGCACGTCAGACAAAGAGACTGATGGCAGAGAGAAAACAGCTTCTGCCGACATCGGAAACGGCGCTCCCGATCGTCCAGTTTTTCACCACCGGGGCGGCAGACATTTTCGCAACTGCAGTAGAAAGATGGCTTGGTATGCAAACGTCTGTTACGGCCGTTGCAATCCGCTAACAAAAAAGCTGGCCAGCCAGGAGGGACTCGAACCCCCTACCCATGTCTTAGAAGGACATTGCTCTATCCGGATGAGCTACTGGCTGTGGCGCAGGCCGAATGATACCGCCCCGCTCGGGAAGCTCAGTACTTCAGCGCCGTACTCTTGCCCCAAAACACGCGGTAGGCAAACACCGTGTAGCCAATGATGACCGGCAGCACGACCACCGTGCCATAGAAGATCACCATCAGCGCCTCGGGCGCACTGGCGGCGTTCCAGATCGTCAGCTTGTCCACCACCAGCCAAGGAAACAGGCTGTAGGCCAGGCCGTAAAACGCCAGCAGGAAGATGCCCACGGTGCTGGCAAACGGCACGGCTGCGCCGTACTGGTTGTTTTGCGCCAGACGTGTGGGCAGGCGTCTGAGGCTGCGCGCGATCACCACAAACAGCGCCACCGTCATCGCCGGAATCGGCAACAGCATGACCAGGTTGGGGAAGCTGAACCACTTGTCAAAAATGCGCTGGCTGACCCAGGGGGTGGCCAAGGAGATGGCGGCCACGCCAGCGGCGGTGAGCCACAAACTGCCCTGCGCCCAGCGCACGGCTTTGAGCTGCAGCGCGCCTTCGGTCTTCATGATGAGCCAGCCCGCGCCCAACAGGCAGTAGGCCGCCACCAGGCACAGGCCAATCAGCGCGTTGAAGAGCTGGCTGCCCCAATCCGTGGCAAAGCCGGTGACCAAGCCGCCGAGCATGAACCCCTGCGACCAACCGGCCAGGAGCGAACCCGCGTAGAACGCACGGTCCCACAGCGGCTTGTGTTTGTCCCGCGCCTTCACCCGAAAGTCAAACGCCACACCGCGCAGCGTGAGCGCCACCAGCATCAGCGCCACGGGCAAGTACAGCGCCCCCAGGATGACGCCATGCGCCATGGGAAAGGCCACCAGCAGCACGCCCACACCCAGCACCAGCCAGGTTTCGTTGGCGTCCCAAAACGGGCCGATGCTGGCGATCATGGTGTCCTTTTGCGCGACGTCGTCGGCGCGGCGCAGCAGCACGCCCACACCCAGGTCGTAGCCATCCAGAATCACATAGGCCAGCATGGCCAAGGCCATCACCAGCGCAAACACCAGCGGCAGCCAGCCTGCGGGCTGGGTCAGGTCGGGCATGGTCAAAGCGGTCGTCGTATCAAGCATGGGCCACCTCCGGCAAAACGGGCTCTGGGATGCTGGCCTTGCGCGCCAGGTAGAACAACACACTCACATACGAAGTTAGCAACACGGCATACAGACTCAGGTACATCACCAGCGTGAAAGCAATGTTGCTGGCAGGCACTTTGGATGCCGCCTGTGCCGCCGTCAATACGCCCTGCACCAGCCAGGGCTGGCGGCCAATCTCGGTCACGTACCAACCGGCAATCAGCGCCACCCAACCCGCAAAGGTCATGCCCACCAGCACGCGCAGCAGCCAGGTGCTGACCTCGCCTTTGCGCACCTGCCAACTACCCAGCCAGCTCACCGCCAGCATGAGCATGCCCACACCCACCATGATGCGAAAGGCCCAGAACACCGGTGCCACGGGCGGATGTTGGTCACCAAAGTCTTTGATCCCTTTGATCTCGCCATTCCAGTCGTGCGTGAGGTACAGCGACGCCAGCTTGGGGATCGCAATCTCGTACTTGTTGGTTTGCGTGGCCTTGTCGGGCA
>JAYWAV010000255.1:0-11669 GCA_043782015.1 Rhodoferax sp.
GATCGTGCCGGGCGTGTTGAAGATGCTGGGCGGCGCGTTTTTGGCGTATCTGGCGATGAGCCACAGCGTGCCCAGCGACAGGGCGGTCGATCCGAACCAGATGTACCTCGCGGCGTATGAGTACGTGTTTCCGGTGCTGGGCTGGGCAGTAGCGGCTACGGCCATCTTTGTCGTCGTGTCGCAGCTCAAGATCAATGTGACCAACGCCTACGCCGGGTCGCTCGCCTGGAGCAATTTTTTCTCACGCCTGACACACAGCCACCCCGGGCGCGTGGTCTGGGTGCTGTTCAACAGTCTGATCGCCTTCATGCTGATGGAGATGAATGTGTTTCAGGCGCTGGGCGAGGTGCTGGGCCTGTATTCGAACATTGCCATCGCGTGGATCATGGCCGTCGTGGCCGATCTGGTGATCAACAAACCGCTGGGCCTGTCGCCCAAAGGCATTGAGTTCAAACGCGCCTATCTGTACGACATCAACCCGGTGGGCGTGGGTGCGATGGCATTGGCCTCGGTGCTGTCCATCGCTGCACACTTGGGTTTTTTTGGGCCGCTGGCACAGGCATTCTCTGCGGTGATTGCGATGACCACCGCGCTGATTGCAGCACCGGGGATTGCGTGGGCCACCAAGGGGCGTTACTACATTGCACGTACCGAAGTTGCTCCTGCATTCGCGGTCAAAACTGCATCGCATCGATGTGTGATCTGCGAGCGCGAATATGAGGGGCCAGATATGGCGCATTGCCCGGCCTACCAGGGGCCGATCTGTTCGCTGTGCTGCACGCTGGATGCCCGCTGCGGCGATGCCTGCAAGCCGCACGCGAGTTTGTCATCGCAGTGGTCAGCAACCTTGCGCTGGCTATTACCCCAGCGCACCTGGCCATATCTGGATTCTGGGCTGGGACATTTCCTGTTGTTGCTCGGTGTGATTGTGCCGTTGTTGGCCACGGTGTTTGCGATGTTCTACCGGCAGGAGCTGGCCGCGCTAGGCAGTTTGGCGGGCGATGCGACGGCGGTGCAAGAGGCCTTGCGCTCCGGTTTTGGCAAGGCGTTTGCAGCGCTATTGCTGCTGTCTTGCATAGGCGCGTGGTGGCTGGTGCTGGCGCACAAGAGCCGCCAGGTGGCGCAGGAAGAATCGAATCGGCAAACCCATTTGCTGATGCAGGAAATCGAATCCCACCGCCAGACCGATGAAGCGCTGCAACAAGCGAAACTCGCCGCCGATCATGCCAACCAGGCCAAGAGCCGCTACATCAGCGCTATCAGCCATGAGTTGCGCACACCCCTTAACAGCATTCTGGGCTACGCGCAGTTGATGGGCGAAGACTTGAGCGTACCGCCGCACCGCAAACAGGCAGTCAGCGTGATCAAGCGCGGCGGCGAACATTTGCTGTCGCTGATCGAAGGCACGCTGGACATGGCGCACATCGAGTCCGGCAAGCTCACGCTGAATGTCAAACCCATGCGCTTTGCCGATGGCATGCATGAGATCGCCAGCATGTTTGAGTTGCAGGCGTCTGACAAGGGCTTGTCGTTTGAGTACGAAGTTCGCGGCAGCATTCCAACTTTAGTGCGCGCCGACGAGAAGCGCGTGCGGCAGATCGTGTTCAACCTGCTGGGCAATGCGATCAAGTTCACACAGAGCGGCGGCGTGAACTTGCGCTTGCGCTATGCGCGCGAGATGGCGCATATTGAAATTCTGGACACCGGGCCCGGCATGTCGGCGCAGGAGCTGGAGCGCATCTTCGAGCCTTTTACGCGCGGCGACAGCGCAGCGACTGGCCCTTCGGGTACCAGTGGCGTTGGGTTGGGGCTGACGATCGCCAAGATGCTTACGGACCTGATGGGCGGCGAACTGATTGTGACCAGCGAGTTGGGGCGGGGCTCGGTATTTCAGGTGCGTCTGTTTCTGCCGGAGCTGCATGGGCCGGTTGCTGGAACATACGATCGCGCGAATGTGTCCGCGGCTAAAGTGCGGCGTGGCTATGCGGGCGGGCGCCGCAAGATTCTGGTAGTAGACAACGAAGAAGCGGATCGCGACCTGCTTGTCCAGTTGCTGACACCGCTGGGCTTTGAAGTGCGCACGGCTGCGAGCGGCCACGACTGTCTGGACTTGTTGGCAGCGGGCTTGCTGCCCGATGTGTTGCTGCTGGATTTGGCAATGCCGGGCATTGATGGCTGGGAGACCTTGCGCCGCGTGCGCGCGCTGGGGCTGCATGGCACCCATGTGGCCGTCGTGTCAGCCAACGCGTTTGACCGCGGGCTGGACAACAGGTTGGGTCTGCCGCCGGAGGATTTCATTGTCAAACCCGTGCGCCACTCGGAACTGTTGGACTGGCTGGAGCGCAGGCTGGAACTGGTGTGGCTGGACGCTGCCGTCGTCGTGCCACGCCCGGCGCCCGTGGTCGCAGAATTGCACGCGCCGCCGCGTACGGAATTGCTGGCATTGCAGGAACTGGTGCGGCTGGGCTATTACCGCGGCGTGATGAACCAGCTGGAGCTGATCGCACGTAGCCATCCGGATTGCGAAGCGTTTGTAGGTGCGATGGACAAACTGGCGCGCCAATACCAATTTGAAACCATGCTCGCGCAGTTGCAGAAGGCGCTCGATGCAGCGCCCGTCCATTGATATGCACCTGACGCTCGACCACGCAAAACTCGATGGCCTTCTCGCCCGTGCCAACAGCGATGTTGTGTTGATCGTTGACGATGTGCCCGACAACCTCGCTGTGCTGCACGACGCACTGGACGAGTCCGGCTACACCGTCTTGCTGGCAACCTCCGGCGAGACCGCCTTGGCCCGTGCGGCGCAGGCGCTGCCAGACATCGTGCTGCTGGACGCGATGATGCCGGGCATGGATGGTTTTGACGTGGCGCGCCGCCTGAAGGCTTCTGCGCTGACGGCGCACATTCCCATCATATTCATGACCGGGCTCACGGAGACCGAATACCTGGTGGCCGCGCTGGAGTCTGGCGGCGTGGACTACGTCACCAAACCAATCAAACCCAAAGAGGTGATGGCGCGCATGGCCGTGCATCTGCAGGGCGCGCGCGAGCGTCGCCAGGCGCGCAATGCGCTGGATGCGTTTGGCTACGCGAGCATTGCGGTGCGCCAGTCGGATGGCAGCTTGCTGTGGCAAACGCCGCTGGCGCGCAGGCTGCTGGAACGCTACTTTGAGGCGAGCAACGCCATCGCGCCGCCGCCGTTGCTCGACTGGCTGGACCACTGCGTGGCACGCATCGCACAACAGCAGGAAGTGTCCGGCCTGAGTATTGAAAAAGGCCCGGCCAAGTTGATCGTGAATCTGCACCAGCAGATCGGCGATGCGGATGCGGGTGGCGACTGGTTGCTGGTGATGCGCGAGTCGTCAGACGTCGCGGTCATAGAGGCGATTCGCCTCAGTTTGCAGCTCACAGCGCGCGAAGCCGAGGTGCTATATTGGGTTGTCAAAGGCAAGACGAACAAAGACATTGGCGACATTCTGGGCAGCAGCCCCATGACCGTGAAAAAACATCTGGAACGCGTATTCGTGAAGTTGGGCGTAGAGACCCGCACTGCCGCCGCCAACAAGGCGCTGGGGCGTATTCGACAATTGCAGCCGCAGTTTGAGGGCCGCACGTGAGCGACGACACACCCGCAACCCCACCCGAGCAGCCGCGCAATCCCTTGCACGGCGTCAAACTTGAAACCATCGTGACGCAACTGGCGGAGCACTATGGTTGGGAAGATTTGGGGCGCCGCGTGCCGATTCGCTGCTTCACTTTCGAACCCAGTGTGGCGTCCAGCCTGAAATTTCTGCGCAAGACGCCGTGGGCGCGGGAGAAGGTGGAGTCGCTTTACCTGTTTATGTTGCGGGAGCAGCGCCGCTTTCGCAATTAGCCCCGCGGGGGGGGGCAGCGACCCGCACAGCGGCACAGCGAGGGAGCAACATTTCTAGACCCAGAGCACGGGCCCTTTCTTCGCATACCAAGTGTCAACCTTCGACTGCACTTGGGCCTCGATGCGGTTGCGGCGAATCTTCATGGTGGGTGTCAGCATGCCGTTCTCAATCGACCAGGGTTCCGGTGCGACGACCAGCATCTGAATCTTCTCGTAGTCCGCCAATTCACTGTTGACCGATTTCAACAGTTCGGTTAGTTCTTTTTCAACCTCTGCACGAACGCTGGCGTCTGCCACCTTCGGGCGGATGGTCTCTGACAGAACCACCATGGCGTATGCGGCAGCTTGGCCGACACCAGAGACCATGGACATTTCAATGATGGGGTTGGCGTTGATCTTGTTTTCGATCGGCGCGGGGGCTACGTATTTGCCCTTGGCGGTCTTGAAAAGTTCCTTGACACGCCCCGTCAACTTGAGGACGCCATCAGCGCGACGCTCACCCTTGTCTCCGGTGTGGAAAAAGCCATCTGCCGTGAACACTTCAGCATCCAGGTCCGGGCGCTTGTAATAGCCCACCATCTGGCTGGGGGACTTGATCAGAATTTCGCCTTCCTCGCTAATGCGCACTTGCACGCCCTCCATTGGTCCGCCTACGCAGCCCGGTGCAGTGAGGGCGGGAGTCGAGGCATGCGAATACGCAAAATCCTCTGTCATGCCGTAGCCTTCCATCAGGGAGAGGCCCAGCTTGCGGTACCAGTCGATCAGCGCGGGTGGAATGGGCGCAGAGCCGCTGGAGGCCAGGCGCGCCTCGTTCAGGCCCAAGCCCTTCAGCACCTTTTTGGCGACCAGGCGCCCAATGATGGGAATGCCCAGCAAGCGGTCCAGCTTTTTCGCCGGCATTTTGGCGAATACGCCTTGCTGGAATTTGAGCCACAAGCGCGGGACCGAGACGAACAAGGTAGGACGGGCACGATTCATGTCAGCCAGAAAAGTGTCCAACGATTCGGCAAAAAAGATATGTGCCGTGCCATCGATGAAAGAAGCGCATTCAACGCACGCACGTTCAAAAATGTGTGCCAGTGGCAGATAGGAAATCAAACGGACTGGCACACCGGTGGGGACATTTTGGCGGGTATAGCGGGCGAAGCCTTCCGCGCCCGCCGTTGTGCTGGCGAAGCTGTGCATCACGCCTTTGGGCGTGCCGGTGGAGCCCGATGTGTACATCAGCAGCGCGAGGTCGGCTGGCGCTCGCTGCACTTTGCCCGCTAATGGCGCCGTGCTGGCAATAATCTGATCCCAGGCCTGGTAGGTGGTTTTGGGTGCCAGGGGAAATGCAACGCAGGGCAGGCCAGCCGGGACGCCTCCCACTTGCTGTTCCCATGTGTCAAGTTTGCCAACAAATAGCAGGCTGGCACCGCTGTGCTCCAGCACGTATTTCACGGTATCGGCAGTTTCCGTCGGGAAGATGGCGACCGTGGTTCCACCTGCCATCCAGATCGCCAGCTCGGCCAAGAAAAAATGCGCGCAGTTCTTGGACAGAATCGCAATGCGTGCGCCCGGCTCAAAATTTTGTGCTTTCAGGTGCGCGGCCATGCGTCGGGCCTGGTCCATGGTTTGGTGCCATGTGTAGTCCACGGTTTTTCCACCACCAATTGGCTGGGTAAGAAATACGGCATTTGCGAGCGCTGTCTCATGCTCGTAGATGTAATCAAGTATCAACTTCGTGGCTGCCATGGTGTCTCCTCATCGTATTTTTAGGCTGGATACATCTTAAGCGGCTTACGAAGCGTAAGGGCTTGGGATATACGCCAGTCGGCGTATTCCCGTGGCTCGGGGTAATCCCTAGGATTGAACGGTCATCAACCCACTTTTCTACTGGAGAAGCCCACATGCAACGTTCCCAAAGCCAGCCTGCCCGCCGCCTGACCCTCAAGGCACTCACCGCCGCCATTGCCCTCGGCGGCCTGTCCGTTCTGCCCGCCCACGCGGCCGACACCATCAAGGTTGGCGTGCTGCACAGCTTGTCCGGCACCATGGCGATTTCCGAAACTGTGTTGAAAGATACCGTGTTGATGGCGATTGACGAAATCAACGCCAAAGGCGGTGTGCTCGGCAAGAAGCTGGAGCCCGTGGTGGTTGACCCAGCTTCCAACTGGCCCCTGTTCGCTGAAAAGACCAAGCAGTTGCTGGGACAGGACAAAGTCGCCGTGATCTTCGGCTGCTGGACGTCGGTGTCGCGCAAGTCGGTGTTGCCAGTCGTGGAAGAAATGAACGGCCTGCTGTTCTACCCCGTGCAGTACGAAGGTGAAGAGCTGTCCAAGAACGTGTTCTACACCGGCGCTGCGCCCAACCAGCAAGCGATTCCTGCGGTGGACTACCTGATGAGCAAAGAAGGCGGCGGCGCCAAGCGCTGGGTTCTGCTGGGTACCGACTATGTGTATCCACGCACTACCAACAAGATCCTGCGCGCTTACCTGAAGACCAAGGGCGTGGCCGACAAGGACATCGACGAGAAGTACACGCCGTTTGGCCACAGTGATTACCAGACCATCGTAGCCGACGTCAGGAAGTTTGCCGCTGGCGGCAAGACCGCTGTAGTGTCGACCATCAACGGCGATTCCAACGTGCCGTTTTACAAGGAACTGGGCAATGCCGGACTGAAGGCCAAGGACGTGCCCGTGGTGGCCTTCTCCGTGGGTGAAGAAGAACTGCGCGGCGTCGATACCAAGCCGCTGGTGGGCCACCTGGCTGCATGGAACTACTTCATGTCGATCAAGAACCCGACCAACACCGAGTTCATCAAGAAGTGGTCCGACTACGCCAAGGCCAAGGGCATCGCCGGTCACAAGGACAAGCCTCTGACCAACGACCCGATGGAAGCGACTTACATCGGCATCAACATGTGGAAGCAGGCGGTTGAAAAGGCTGGCACCACCGATGTGGACAAAGTCATTGCTGCCATGTCGGGCCAGACGTTCAAGGCGCCTTCCGGCATCGTCTCCAAGATGGACGAGAAGAACCACCACCTGCACAAGAGCGTGTTCATTGGCGAAATCAAAGCCGATGGCCAGTTCAATGTGGTGTGGAAGACACCCGGCCCGGTCAAAGCCAAGCCATGGTCTCCGTACATCGAGGGGAACGCCTCCAAACCCGACGAACCTGTCAAGAAGTAAGAGCGGTGGGATGCACGTGCCAATTTGCTGATGTAGCTGCGTTGGCACAAACGCCGTTCACACTGAGCTTGTCGAAGGGCTTCGACAGGCTCAGCCCGAACGGTGTTTTTTTGCAACCCGGAATTTTCGAAAGCCTTCATGCCGAATAAACTTCTTGCGCTATTTGCTAGCTTTTTAATAGCTGCTCACGCACACCCCCTAACGCCTGCAGCCGCAAAAGCCATGGCAAATGGAGAGGGTGAGGCGCGTATTGCGGCGTTGCATGCGGCTACCAAAGATGCGGATGAAAAGACCTTGGCGTTCATCCAGGCGATGGCCGATGACGCGGTCAAGCTGGTGGCGGGTGTACCTGTCGTTGTGAACGCCGATGGCGTGATGGATCCGGTAACAGGTGCCACTGTGCCCTTGCCCGACACCGCAGAAGATGTCTTGAACAACAACCGCATGCGCGGTGAAATTGAAGCTGCACTGGCTTCCCTCAAATTGATGTCACCGGTGGAGGCTGTGCGCCGCGACGCGGTGAAGGCCTTGCAGGGTGAAGTGGACGAAGGCCGTCTTGCGACGATCGAGCGTGCCTTTGCGCAAGAGACGGTGATTGACATCCGCGAAAGCTTGGGCTTGTTGCGCGCAGCAGCCCTACTGTCCAGTGCCGACGCAGCCAAGCGGTTGGAAGCCGTGCGTGCGCTGACTGAAAGTTCGCAGGCTGCAACCAAGCCCCTGCTGCTGGAACGCATTGCCACAGAAAATGACCCGGCTGTCAAAAATGCGCTGCAAATTGCTTTGCGACAAGTGGCGGCGCGTCTGGCCTGGGGTGACCGGATTGGCGCCATCTTCAGTGGCATCAGCCTGGGCTCCATCCTGTTGCTGGTGGCGCTGGGCCTGGCGATTACCTACGGGCTGATGGGCGTGATCAACATGGCGCACGGCGAACTGATAATGATTGGTGCCTATGCGACCTATGTCGTGCAAGGCCTGTTCCAGCGCTATGCGCCGGGCTGGTTTGACTGGTATTTGCCGGTCGCGCTGCCGATGGCCTTCATGGCGTCAGCTTTGGTGGGCGCGGTGCTGGAGCGCGGTGTGATCCGCTTTTTGTATGGCCGCCCGCTGGAGACGCTGCTCGCCACCTGGGGTATCAGCCTGATGCTGATGCAAGGGGTGCGCACGCTTTTTGGCGCGCAAAACGTTGGCGTTGAAAACCCGAGCTGGATGAGTGGCGGATTTCAGGTGATGGGCAATCTGTCCTTGCCTTACAACCGGATGTTCATCGTGGTGTTTGCGTTCGCGGTGCTGATATCGGTCTGGTTCATGATTGAGAAAACCCGGCTGGGCCTGTTCGTGCGCGGCGTGACGCAGAACCGCCCCATCGCAGCCTGCATGGGCGTCAATACGGCGCGCATTGATACGCTGGCTTTTGCACTGGGCTCTGGCATTGCCGGGCTGGCCGGTTGCGCGCTGAGCCAGATCGGCAACGTCGGCCCGGATCTGGGCCAGAGCTACATCGTCGATGCCTTCATGGTCGTGGTGCTCGGCGGCGTCGGGCAACTTGCGGGAACCGTCTACGCGGGTCTCGGTCTGGGTGTACTGAACAAATTGCTGGAAGGCTGGACCGGTGCGGTGCTAGCCAAGATCGCCGTGCTGGTGTTCATCATCGTCTTCATCCAAAAAAGACCGCAGGGTATTTTTGCGATGAAGGGCCGGAGCGCAGAAGCATGACCGAAGCACCCAAGCCCACCGTTCGCCCTGGGCCTGTCGAAGGGCTCGTAGGGGCTTCGACCCCTTCGTCAGAGCTCAGGACAGGCAGCTCAGCCCGAACGGCTGTGTCGCTGCCGGGCCGTGAACCCCTTCTGAGCCGCCGTGGTTGGGCCAGCTGGCTCGCCGCACTTGCGGTGCTGTGCGGCATTGTTCCTCTGTTGAATTTGATCGTCCCGGCCGACAGCATCTGCCACATGAGCGACTTCGCCGTCGCACTGGTCGGCAAGATCATGTGCTACGCCATCTGCGCATTGGCGATGGATTTGATCTGGGGCTACACCGGCATCCTGAGCCTGGGGCACGGCCTGTTTTTCGCGTTGGGCGGCTATACGATGGGCATGTATCTGATGCGCCAGATCGGGCTCGATGGCAATTACAAAAGCGAGTTGCCGGACTTCATGGTGTTTTTGGACTGGAAGACCCTGCCTTGGCACTGGACCTTCTCCGGCAGTTTCATTGCCACACTGTTCCTGATTGTGTTGGTGCCGGGCTTGGTGGCCTTTGTGTTCGGCTACTTTGCGTTCCGTTCACGCATCAAGGGCGTGTACTTTTCCATCATCACGCAGGCGATGACTTTTGCCGCGATGCTGCTGTTCTTCCGCAATGAAACCGGCTTTGGCGGCAACAACGGCTTTACCGATTTCAAGCGCATCCTGAACCTGCCCATTGCCACACCCGGCATGCGCATGTTCCTGTTCGTGGTGACGGCTGTCGTGCTGCTTGGGTTCTTCTTGATGGGGCGCTGGCTTGTGACGGCGAAGTTTGGTCGCGTGTTGCAGGCGGTGCGCGATGCGGAGACCCGCGTGATGTTCAGCGGCTATTCGCCCGTCGGTTTCAAGCTGACGATCTGGACACTGTCGGCCATGATGTGCGGTGTGGCGGGTGCCTTGTATGTGCCGCAGGTCGGGATCATCAACCCTAGTGAGATGAGCCCGGCCAACAGCATCGAGATCGCGGTCTGGGCGGCCGTCGGCGGCCGTGCCACGCTGATAGGCCCCATTGTTGGTGCGTTTCTGGTCAACGGTGCGAAAAGCTGGTTGACAGTTACCTACCCGGAGTTTTGGTTGTATGTGTTGGGCGCGTTGTTCATTGGCGTCACGTTGTATTTGCCGGGTGGCGTGGTCGGGCTTGTGAAGCAGTTGCGTGATCGCCGCAGCGCCAAGGGAGTATCTAAATGACCCCGGATTTGCTGGAGCAGGGCGCACGTCGGGTGGAAGCGCACATGGCCGCGCTGGCTGCGCAAACGGGGCAGACCGAATCGGGTGGTCGCGCCGCTGGTTTCTCACGGCTGGTGCAGGACGGCGAGGTGGACACCACGCACGGTCGTATCCTGTACCTGGAAGACGTGCACCGCAGCTTTGATGGTTTCAAGGCCATCAACGGTTTGTCTTTGGACATTGCACCGGGCGAATTGCGCTGCATCATCGGCCCCAATGGCGCGGGCAAGACGACGATGATGGACATCATCACTGGCAAGACACGGCCTGACAGCGGCACCGTATTTTTCGGCAGTACGATTGACCTGTTGCGCTACAACGAGCCGCAGATTGCGCAACTGGGTATCGGCCGCAAGTTCCAGAAGCCCACGGTGTTCGAGCAACTGAACGTGTTTGAAAACCTGGAGTTGGCGCTTAAGACCCACAAGGGTGTGCGCGCATCCATGTTCTTCCGGCTTGACTCAGCGCAGTCAGACCGCGTGGCCGAAGTGCTTCACACCATCCATTTGGCCACGCAAGTCACCGCGCTGGCGGGGACGCTGAGCCACGGCCAAAAGCAGTGGTTGGAGATCGGCATGCTGCTGATGCAAGACCCCAAGCTGCTGCTGCTCGATGAACCCGTCGCCGGTATGACTGACGAAGAAACCGAGCGCACCGCAGAATTGTTTTTGTCGCTCAAGGGCCAGCATTCGATGATGGTGGTGGAGCATGACATGAGTTTCATCAACACCATCTCCGATATCGTGACCGTGCTGTGCGATGGCTCTGTGTTGGCGCAAGGCACGCTGGCGCAAGTGCAAGCCGACGAACGTGTGATTGAGGTCTATCTTGGTCGATAAGAACACCCTGTCATCCCGGACTCGATCCGGGATCCATGGATTGCGGGTCAAGCCCGCAATGACACCGCAAAACCCCCATGCTTGAAATCAAAAACCTCAACCAGTACTACGGCGGCTCGCACATCCTGCGGGACATGAGCCTCGCCGCAGAGGCCGGCAAGGTCACGGTGATTCTGGGACGCAATGGCGTTGGCAAAACCAGCCTGCTGAAATCGATGATGGGTCTGGTGCTGGTCAAGAGCGGGTCTATTGAGATGGATGGCAAGTCCATCGTCAACGCCACGCCGTACGAGCGCGCCCGCGCCGGTATGGGTTATGTGCCGCAAGGGCGCGAAATCTTTGCGCGGCTTACGGTGGAAGACAATTTACGCATGGGACTGGCTGGCAAGCCTGCGGGAACGCCGATACCCGGAGAACTGTTTGACTTGTTTCCGGTGCTCAAGCAAATGTTGGGGCGCCGCGGTGGCGATCTGTCGGGCGGGCAACAGCAACAATTGGCCATTGCACGCGCATTGGCAGGTGCGCCGCGCGTGCTGATCCTGGATGAGCCGACCGAAGGCATTCAGCCCAGCATCATCAAGGACATTGGGCGCGTGATCCGCATGCTGGCAGACCGGGGAACCATGGCGATTGTGTTGGTGGAGCAGTACTACGACTTTGCGCGTGACCTGGCCGATGACTATGTCGTGATGGAGCGCGGGGCTGTGTTGGCCAAGGGCAAGGGCGCCAATATGGAAGTGGACGGGGTTCGTTCCTTGGTTGCCATTTAGTTTTTTTTCGAGTGTTTCGTTCGCCCGCAGCAGTCGCGGGG
>JAYWAV010000256.1:0-4233 GCA_043782015.1 Rhodoferax sp.
GACGCCCAGGTGCTGGTCTGGCGTCGCAGTTACGACACACCGCCGCCCGCACTGGAGGCCACTGATGCACGCAGCGAGCGTGGTGACCTGCGCTACGCCAAGTTGCAGCCAGGCCAGGTGCCGTTGACGGAATGCCTAAAAGACACTGTAGCCCGCGTCATGCCGTTCTGGAACGAGTCCATTGCGCCCGCTATCAAGGCGGGCAAAAAAGTAGTCATCGCAGCCCACGGCAACTCGATCCGCGCGCTGGTCAAGTACCTGGACAACATTTCAGATGACGATATCGTCGGTCTGAATATCCCCAACGGCATTCCGCTGGTCTACGAGCTGGATGCCGACCTGAAACCTATTCGTCACTACTACTTGGGCGACGCCGAAGCCGCCGCCAAAGCCGCCGCCGCAGTGGCGTCTCAGGGTAAAGCCTGAGCAAAGTCAGGACACAGCGTATAACCCCAGCCAGCCAGCGGCCAGCGGGTGTATATTGAGTTGATATAGGAACAGGTTACACAGACAAATGGGTCACAAATTGAAAATTACCGGCTGGGTGGCACTGGGCGTCGTTGCCGGTGCTTTGACAACGGTTTCTCTGCAAACCGTTGCGCGCAATACGCTGACGCCGCTACCGCTGGATGAGCTGCAGCAACTGGCTGCGGTGTTCGGCATGGTCAAGAGCGACTATGTAGAACCCGTGGACGAAAAAAAGCTGATCACCGACGCCATCGCTGGCATGGTCTCCAGCCTGGACCCGCACTCGCAATACTTTGACAAAAAATCGTTCAGGGAATTCAAGGAAGGCACGTCCGGAAAATTCGTCGGCGTAGGTATCGAGATCACGCAGGAAGACGGCCTGGTCAAGATCGTCTCGCCCATCGAAGGATCCCCGGCTTTCCGCGCCGGACTCAAGCCCAATGACCTGATTACCCGCATCGATGAGACAGCCGTCAAAGGCCTGTCAATGAATGAAGCCATCAAGCGCATGCGTGGCGACCCGGCGACCAAGGTGCTGCTGACAATTTTCCGCAAAGACGAGAACCGCTCGTTTCCAGTGACCATCATCCGCGAAGAAATCAAGCAGCAATCGGTGCGCGGCAAAGTGATTGAGCCTGGCTACGCCTGGATTCGCATCAGCCAGTTCCAGGAACGCACCATGGACGACTTTGCGAAAAAGGTCGACGAAGTCTACAAACAAGATCCCAAGATCAAGGGCATCGTGCTGGACTTGCGCAACGATCCGGGTGGTTTGCTGAACGCCGCCGTCGGCATTTCTGCGGCCTTCCTGCCGCAGGACGTGACCGTGGTCTCCACCAATGGCCAAACGCCCGAAAGCAAGCAGATTTTCAAGGCACAACCTGCTGATTACGTGGGCCGTGGTGCGGACCCGCTGCGCAGTCTGCCTGCGGCGCTGAAAAAAGTTCCTCTGATCGTGCTGGTCAACGAAGGCTCGGCTTCGGCCAGTGAAATTGTGGCAGGCGCCCTGCAAGACCACCAGCGCGCAACGCTGATGGGCAGCCAGACGTTCGGCAAGGGCTCGGTACAAACCTTCCGCCCTTTGGGACCGGATACCGGCCTGAAGATCACGACCTCGCGTTATTACACGCCCAGCGGCAAATCGATCCAGGCCAAGGGCATCGTGCCGGATGTGATGATTGATGACACCGCCGAAGGAAGCCCTTACGCCGTGTTGCGTACGCGCGAGGCCGATCTGGAAAAGCACCTGATCAGCGGCCAAGGCGGAGACGAGGCCAAACCCAAGGATGAGACCCGTGAGAAGGCCGTAGAAGAAGCGCTCAAAAAGCTGGAGGAAGAGTCCCGCAAGCCACTGGCAGAGCGTCGCCTGCCCGAGTACGGCTCTGACAAAGACTTCCAGTTGATCCAGGCACTGAACCAGCTCAAGGGCAAGCCCGTGCTGGTCAGCAAGACCCTGGTGGAACGCAAGGAAGAGAAGAAGGACAACTAATGTATGCGCGGGACAGATCTTTAACTCTGTCCCCAACCGATTAGACATCATGCATGACAGCGAGTTGCAGCGCTACGCGCGCCACATCCTGCTGGATGACATCGGTATTGAGGGTCAGACCCGCATCCTGCAAGGCCACGCGCTGGTGATCGGTGCAGGTGGGCTCGGTTCTCCGGCCTGCATGTATTTGGCAGCCGCAGGGGTGGGCCAAATCACCGTGGTAGATCCTGACGTGGTGGACCTGACCAATCTGCAGCGCCAAATCGCGCATACCACCGCCTCAGTGGGCAACCCCAAAGTGGAATCGATTCGCCAGACCCTGCAGGCGATCAACCCCTCGACCACGGTTCATGCCGTGCACAGCCGGGCGGATGCAACAACGCTGCCCGCTTGGGTCGCGCAAGCTGACGTCGTGCTGGACTGCAGCGACAATTTCGCCACCCGCCACGCGGTCAATGCTGCATGCGTCGCGGCAGGCAAACCCCTCGTCTCGGCGGCGGCGATTCAGTTTGACGGACAAATCAGCGTCTATGACCAGCGCGACTCCGCCTCCCCCTGCTACGCCTGCGCCTTTCCTCCCGACGCATCTTTTCAGGAAGCGCAATGCGCGACGATGGGTGTATTTGCGCCGCTGGTCGGCATCATGGGCAGCATGCAGGCCGCCGAGGCGCTTATATTGCTCACTGGCGCAGGCACTTCGTTGGCGGGCCGGTTGCTGATGCTGGATGCACGCCGCATGGCCTGGGATGAAGTGCGCATGCCACGCAATCCAGCTTGCCCTGTATGCGCGCACAAGATCCCGCATTAGCACCTTTATTTACACCGGCATTCGCCGGTAAACGTTGCCTTCAGCGTCCGCGATCCTGTTAGACTTTGACGCTGCAAGCGCATCCATCCACCGTGGCCGAACAGACACCTCCCACCCTCGTTGAATTGCATAAACTGCGATTGGACGATGCGCGTGCGTTGCTCAGCCGCGAAGTGGCACTGGCGTTGCCATCGCAACAAGATTCGCCCACCGTTTACCTGCAAAGCATTCTGGACGGCCTGTGCGAGTTGTCGCTGAAAGACCCGCTCACTGGGCTGGCCAATCGCCGCCATTTCAACAGCGTGCTGGAACGCAGTATCGACGTCGTGGCACGCTCCGGCGAACCTGCCCTGTTGCTGATGCTGGATATCGACCACTTCAAGAAAGTCAATGACACCTACGGCCACCAGGCCGGCGACCAGGTATTGCAAACCGTCGCTGCGGCTTTGGCAAAGTGCGTACGCCCGATGGACACGGTTGCACGCTACGGCGGAGAAGAATTTGCAGTCATCCTCCCCAATTGCCACACTTCGTTTGGCGCTACTGTTGCCGAGCGTATCCGCCACACGATGGAAGAGCTGCGCGTTCAGGTGTCCCCGGTGCAGACACTGCAAATCACCATATCTGTCGGCGGCGCCTACGCGCCCGAATGGGTGCGCTCCACCACCGCGCTGTGGACCGAGCGCGCCGATGTGCAGTTGTACCGCGCCAAAACCAGCGGCCGCAACCGCGTGTTTCTGGACCAGCAACAAGAGATTTTCGTCAGTGCCGAAGAGAAAAATCTGCTCTTCGGTCACCTGGCGCTGGGCGATCCTGCCTGGATAGAAAGTGTCTCCGTGGAAGCGGCAGCCGCGCAGAGGACCAATTGATGTCTGACGTAGTAAATCCCCAGGACTCCGTCCAGTCCACACCCGCACCTGCGGTGCCGCTCAAGCCTTTGGGCAAGGTCGTGGCTGTGACCAGCGGCAAAGGTGGCGTGGGCAAGACTTTTGTGTCAGCCAACCTCGCCGCTGCATTGGCCAAACGTGGCTTGCGCGTGTTGGTGCTCGACGCTGATCTCGGCCTGGCCAATCTGGACGTGGTGCTGAACCTGTATCCCAAGATCACGCTGCACGATGTGTTCACCGGCAAGGCCAAATTGGCAGACGCGATCATCACAGCGCCCGGAGGCTTCTCGGTGTTGTTGGCAGGCTCCGGTATGGTGGAGTACTCCCGCCTGACCCCAGAAGTGCGCGATGACTTCCTGCGCATCATGAACGGCCTGGTACCACATTACGACATCGTGTTACTGGATACCGGCGCAGGTATTTCCGACGTGGTGTTATTCGCCGTATCGCTGGCTTCGGAAGTGATCGTCGTGGCTACACCCGAACCGACATCGTTAACCGACGCCTACGCCACCATCAAGGTGCTGGTGGGTCAGCAAAAGCGCCAGACCATCCGCATGGTGATCAACCAGACTGCGCGC
>JAYWAV010000257.1:0-4215 GCA_043782015.1 Rhodoferax sp.
TATTTCGAGGGGCTGGACTTTCTTGAAACCGACGTTGATGACGCCATGGCAATGTTGGGATACGACTTTGACGAAAAGCACTCCCCGATACCAGAGTAACCATGGGGCCCATGGCACCAGCTAGGCACACCAAGCTAGCCCCATGCTTCCCTCCCTGTTAGCTCGCGACATCGAACTGGGAATCCAGCAGTTTCTGGTTACCGGCTTTGAGCCGTCCGACGACTTTCTGCATGGGTTGATGGGCCGCTTCGTGGAGGACCGCGCCAGCTGGCTCAAAGGGCCTTACCTGCAGGTGGGTTTGCCCTTTACGCCGGGCGCGAAAGGCAAGAAATTCTTCAGTGACTTTGACACCGGGTTCCCGGGCTTCAGCCACCAGGAAGCGGCGTGGAATTGCCTGTCCAGCCGGCACCTGGCAACCAACACTCTGGTGGCCACGGGGACCGGCAGCGGCAAGACGGAATGCTTTGCGTATCCGGTGCTGGACCATTGCGCGCGGGCCCGCAAGGCGGGGGAGGGCGGCATCAAGGCATTGGTGATCTACCCGATGAACGCGTTGGCGACGGATCAGGCACGCCGTTTTGCGGAGTTGGTGGCCAGTATTCCGGCTTTTGCAGGCCTTCGGGTTGGGCTGTACATAGGCGGGTCGCTGGCCGACCCGGGTCAGGGCATGGTGATGACGGCTGACGGCGTGATTACCGACCGGGACACCCTGCGCAAAAATCCGCCGGACATCCTGCTGACCAACTACAAGATGTTGGATTACCTGCTGCTTCGCCCCAAGGACCGCAGGCTGTGGGAGCGTAATGCGCCCAACACGCTGCGTTACGTGGTGGTGGACGAGCTGCACACGTTCGACGGTGCGCAGGGCACCGACCTGGCACTGCTGTTGCGCCGCCTGCGAGCGCGGCTGAAGACACCGCCGGATCACCTGATCTGCGTTGGAACGTCGGCAACGCTTGGCAGCTCGTCCGACACCGCCGCGTTGCGCGATTACGCGCGACAGATATTCGGCTCCCCGTTTGCAGCAACGTCTGTCATCACGGAAAACCGCCAATCGGTGGGCGTGTTTCTGGAAGACGCGATGGTGGACTTTATGTTTCAGCATCGGACTGATCTGAGCGCCGCGCTCGACTCCACGCGGTTCCGAAGGCCGGCGGAGGCTGTTGCTGCGTGGTTTGCGCTGTTCTTCCCGGACGAGCCGGTGCCAGCAGATGTGAACGACATCGCTTGGCGCCTGCGACTGGGAGACTGCCTCAAGCGGCACCAGTTGTTCGTCAACCTCCTGAAGCTCCTCAAAGGCAGCGTCGTGGAATATGGCGAACTGACGCAGCATTTGCAGACCTCCATGCCAGCGGCAACCCGCCCGCAGGTGCGTGAGGTGCTGGACGCGTTGCTGGTGTTGGTCGCCTGGAGCCTGCGCCCCGGCGCGGGCGACAAGACCATGCCGCTGGTCACGATAAGGGTTCAGTTGTGGATGCGGGAATTGCGCCGCATGGTGGCCAGGGTTGCGGTGGATCCAGACGACGTTCGACTGCGCAGCTCCGCGGATGTGGCGGCCAGCCCGGACGGTATTTACCTGCCCCTGGTGCAATGCAGTGAATGCCATACCACGGGTTGGCTGTCGCGCCTGGTGCAGGGCAGCACCAAGCTGTCCACCAAACTCGAAGAAATCTATAACACCTGGTTTGGCAGGCGACCTGAGGCGACCCGTCTCTACGCCGCGCGTAGCGTCAGGCAGCCTCAGGTGGAGGGCGTATTCCAGCAGGCTTGCGTGGCGTGCGGCAATTTGCAGCAGTCAACCGGGGCGTGCCAGGCGTGCGGCCAGCAGGAGTTGCTGCCAGTATTCAAGGTGACGGCACAGCGCAGCTTTGCGATTGGTCAGGTGCAGCACACAAGCCATGACAACAGGTGCCCGGCCTGTGGTACCCGTGATCGGCTGTTGCTGCTGGGCGCGCGTAATGCCACGCTGGGTTCGCAGGTGGTGGAGCATAGCTGGGCCAGCCCGTTTAACGACGACAAGAAGTTGATCGCGTTTTCCGATTCGGTGCAGGATGCGGCGCATCGCGCCGGGTTCTTTGGCGCACGCACCTATCTGAACAATGTGCGCACCGCACTGGCGCAGGTGATCGATGAGGTGGCCAAGCCTGGCCTGAACTGGACCGATTTTTTGCTACAGGCCGAAGCCCTGTTTGACACCCCCGGCTCGGTGTTGCACCTGTCGCCAGAGCGTTTGCTGGCCGAATTTATCGGCCCCAATATGACGTGGCAACACGACTGGGCGACCGGGTTGCTGTCAAGAGGGATGTTGCCGGCCGGCAGCCGCTTGCCGGCCAAAGTTCGCAAACGGCTGCTGTGGCAGGCGACCAGCGAGTTCACCTACCTGAGCCACCGCGGACGCAACCTGGACCGGATCGGCAAGGCCACGTTATCCGTGCCGATGGAACGCGTCAGGGTGGCCGCTGAGGTATTGCTACCCCGGTTCCGCGAACAGTTTGGTGCACAGGGCTTGGACGCTCACGTATTGTCGCAATGGTTGTGGGGCGTGTTGAGCTACCTGCGCCGTCGTGGTGCCGTCATGCACCCGGAATTGACGTCATACGCGGGTGACGGCAATGTGTATGCATTGCTGCACATGGCCGGGCGCAACGAGTGGTTCCCACCCATGAGCCAACGCACGCCGCGGCCGGTATTTCTGACCCTGGGCAACCAGCGTGACTTTGACCGCCTGACCAACAACCAGCGCACCACCTGGTTTGACCGCTGGGCTGGCGCGGCCTTGGGGCGCCAGATGCTGCTTTCGCCCGGCATGGCGGCGGACCTGTTCAATGCCGCGGCGCCGGTTCTGGAGGACGCGGGCATTCTGTTGCGAACTGCGCACCATCAGGGCGACACGCTGGCGATCGACCCGAGGGCCTTGCAGATCTATACCGATACCGCCTGGCTGGCCACGCCGCACGGAAAACGCCGCCTGACGGTGCCAGCCGTTGATGCTGAGGCACTGCGCGGTATGCCATGTATTGACGCAACCGATGAGTCCTACCACGACGTATTGCCGACGGGCGGCTGGCTGGCGGACCGTTTCAGCCACGGTGACTTGCGCCGTGTGATTGCAGCCGAACACACCGGATTGCTGGAGCGCGAGGAACGCGAAGCGCTGGAGAAACGCTTCAAGGCCAAGCAGCCACGCGAATGGTATGAAAACCTCTTGTCCGCCACTCCCACGTTGGAGATGGGCGTTGACATTGGTGACTTGTCGTCCGTCCTGTTGTGTTCCGTGCCACCCAACCAGGCGAGTTTTCTGCAACGCGTGGGCCGCGCCGGTCGGCGCGACGGCAACGCCATGACAACGACGCTGGCCGACGGCAGCAGCCCGCATGACCTGTATTTTTTCGAGGCAACGCAGGAGATGCTGTCGGGTGAAGTGGCGCCACCGGGTGTGTTCCTGCAGGCGGCCGAGGTGTTGCGCCGGCAACTGTTTGCGTTTTGTATGGACGACTGGGTAAGCGGCATCACCGCTGCCTCCGCCTTCCCGGAAAAGACGTCTCCGGCGCTCGATGCCGTGGAGCAAGCCAACCAAAGTCGGTTTCCTTACAACTTCTGCGACCACGTGCTGGCGCACGAGCCGCGCCTTTTTGCTGCTTTTGTGGAATTGCTGGGCTCGGACGTCGACGCCACGGTGCGACAGCGCCTGCAGGACTTTATGCAAGGGCAGGGCGATGCCGATGGATTGCGGTCGCGGCTTCTCAAGTATTTGCAGGAACTGGTGGAAGAGCGCAAGACCTACAAGAAACGCAAGGAGCAGATCGACAAGGACAGGGCGTTGGTTGAGCAGCGCCCCAAGGACGACGCCACCCGCGTTGAGATAGACAGCTTGCTGCGCGAGCGCGACAAGATGCTGGAGCTGATTGCCGAGATCAACAAGCGCGACCTGCTGAACACGCTGACCGACGCGGGGCTTATCCCCAACTACGCGTTTCCCGAGGCGGGCATCCAGCTGAAATCGGTGCTCTGGCGCAAGCGTGGATCGGACGAGCAGGGTCAAGGTGCCTATGTGGCGTTGCCGGCCATCAAGTACGAGCGACCGGCCAATTCGGCCCTGTCGGAATTCGCGCCCGAGAACCGCTTTTACGCCAACCAGCGCCGGGTGGAGGTGGACCAGATCAACATGAATCTGGCCAAGACCGAGAGCTGGCGTTTCTGTCCGTCGTGTCACCA
>JAYWAV010000258.1:0-4214 GCA_043782015.1 Rhodoferax sp.
GCGATCAGCAGACCTTCCAGAAACCGGTGCGGGTCGCGCTCGAGGTAGGTGCGGTCCTTGAAGGTACCCGGTTCGCCCTCGTCAATATTGACCGCCATCAGCTTCGGGGCAGGCTGGTCGCGCACGATGCGCCACTTGCGCCCGGCCGGAAAACCAGCGCCCCCCAAACCGCGCAGGCCCGAGTCTTCCATCGCCTTGATGACGCTCTCTGCGTCATGTTCGCCGTTGACCAGAGCAGCGGCCAGCGCATAGCCGCCGCCTGCACGGTAGGTGTCATATCCGGCATAGCCAGGCGCCACTTCCACGGAATGCGGATACGGGGAAACACTGGCTTCCACATGGCTGGATGCTATGAATTCAGAAGCAGCTTGCGCAGGTGGGTGGCGCTCTGTAGCCGATTTGACCAATGCAACCACCGCATCCGTGGTAGCCATCGGTACCGGGTGCTGGTGCACCACCACCGCAGGCGCCTGCTCACAGCGGCCCAGACACGGCGCAGGAATCACACGCACATCGGCCTCTCTCCCCATTCCGGCCAGCAAGGCCGGCAAGCGCTTCAGTAAATCTTGCGCACCAGCAAGCTCACAGCTCAGACCGTCGCAGACGCGCACAGTCAAGCCGGGAACAGTCTCGTCGCCCTTGACCACCTCAAAGTGGTGATAGAACGTGGCGACCTCATAGACCTCGGCCATCGGGATATTCATCTCCTTGGCCAGCGCTACCAAGTGCCTGTCATGCAGGCAGCGGTAGGCATCGTTAATTTTGTGCAGATGTTCAATCAGCAGATCACGCCGGTGTCCGTCGGTTGGACGTTCACCAATCAGCGCACGCACTTCCAGCAGCGATGATTCGTCAGCCTGGCGGCCTTTGAGCTTGCTTTTACGCCGAATGGTGCTGCGCATATCGTCCAGTGAGGCAAGCGCCACCGGTTGGACTTCCACTGAGGAACCAGAGTTTTCCATACGATTTCCAAAAAAGGCCGTGCGGCACACGCCACACGGCCATCTCACATCAACGGTTCGGTATCAACCAATCAGGCAAAGAACTTCGCTACGCTTTGCAGCGTGCGATAGACGCCCCATGCCAACGGAACGCCCACTGCGGCCCATGCCAGTGCGACCACGACGGGGCTGATGGTGTCAGCGCCACCGCCTGCGCCACGCACCAGCTCAGAAGCCGATGCCTTTTCATGCGCCAGCTTTTTCTCGGCCGCCAGTTCAGCATCGGTCATGAACCATTTGGAGTCCAGAGGCTTGACCAGCAAATTACAGATCAGACCTACCACCAACATGCCGACCAGGATGTACATAGTCTGGTTATAGACCTGCTCACGTGGAATTCCCAGACCCAACTGGTACTCGCGCATGTAGTTCACCACCACAGGGCCCAGCACGCCGGCGGTTGCCCAGGCGGTCAGCAAACGACCATGGATAGCGCCCACCATCTGGGTGCCAAAGATGTCTGCCAGGTAAGCCGGGACGGTCGCAAAGCCTCCCCCGTACATACTGAGAATCACGCACACTGCGCCTACGAACAGCACGATGTTGCCAGCTGCTGCGCTGCTGGGGATGCTGAAATACATCAGACCGCCGAGCACGAAGAAGATCACGTAAGTCACCTTGCGACCCAGCTTATCGGACAGGCTGGCCCAGAAGAAACGGCCACCAATGTTGAACAGCGACAACAGCGCAGTAAAGCCAGCCGCCACGGTAGCAATCGCCTTGAGCTGGTCTTTGTCCAGTTCGCCGTACTTTTGCGTCAAGCCAATCAGCGAGCCGCCAAACATTTCTTGCAGCATGGGGGACGCCATGCCGATCACGCCAATGCCTGCGCTCACGTTCATGCACAACACCATCCAGATCAGCCAGAACTGGGGAATGCCCCAAACCTTGCTGACATGCACATGCTTTTGCGTGATCATGGTGTTGCTGACTTGGGCAGGCGGAGGTGTCCAACCGGCTGGCTTCCAACCGGTTTCCGGGACGCGGTAGCCAAAGGCACCGGCCATCATGAACACGAAATACACCAAAGCCATCACCACGAAGGTCTGCATCACACCCACATCGGTGGGGGTCGCAAAGTACTTCATCAGGTCAGCCGCCAAGGGAGAGCCGATCATCGCGCCGCCGCCAAAGCCCATGATGGCCATGCCGGTCGCCATACCGCGGCGGTCCGGGAACCACTTGATCAGCGTAGACACAGGCGAAATATAGCCCAGGCCCAGACCAATACCGCCAATCACACCGGAGCCCAGAATCATCAGCCAGAACTGGTGCAAATAGACGCCCAGCGCCGAGATCAGCATGCCACCGCACCAACATACTGCCGAAACAACGCCAGCTTTGCGCGGACCTGCGCGTTCCAACCAGCCGCCCCAAGTGGCCGCGCTGATGCCAAGCAACACAAAGAACAACGTGTACATCCAGCCCAAGGTAGAAATCTGCCAGTCGCAGGTGGTGGTGAACAACTGTCCCCAAAAACCTACATCAGGGCCGCACTTGATGGCCTCCTTGAGGCCCAGTGCCTTGGACAGCGGCAGCCAGAACACGGAAAAACCGTAGGCCATACCGATACATAAGTGGATAGCGAGAGCGGCTGGTGGTACCAGCCATCGGTTAAAGCCCGGACCAGCAATGATCCGTTCCTTGTCCAACAAACCTGTGGATGCAGTTGTCATCTATTTCTCCAATGGAATAGTTATTTTTCGGACGCGCCTGTTTGACGCAGACGCAAGTATCGGCGCATGCAAACCATGCGTCCAATTGAATCGTGACATGAATTGATTCAAAAAGTAAATGCGGCAGTGCAACAAATCAGGGTGAATCCTGATTTCATCGTTTTGACATCAACCGTGGATCTTGAAACCATTCATCGCTGCCACCAAAACCCCCGCCTGTTCACGCATCTTCATCGCTGCCGCTGCAGCCTGCTCTACCAGCGCCGCGTTTTGCTGGGTCATCTGGTCGATCTCGGACACGCTGTTGTTCACGCTTTCGATGCCTATGCGCTGCTCGTTGCTGGCCAAGGCGATGCCGTCGATGAAACCCACCACCTCCTGAATCGAGCCGGTGATCTGTTCCATCGCCACGCGCGCCTTGTCCGCAAGTTCGTTGCCGGTGTCCGCCGTTTTGACCGAAGTATCAATCAGGGCCTTGATCTCGCGTGCTGCGGCGGATGCGCGCCCCGCCAGGCTGCGCACCTCGGTCGCCACCACGGCGAATCCGCGTCCCTGCTCACCTGCACGGGCTGCTTCTACGGCCGCATTGAGAGCCAGGATATTGGTCTGAAACGCAATCCCTTCAATCATGCCGACGATGTCATTGATGCGATGGGCGTTGCCTTTGATCAGGCCCATGGTCTCCACCACTTGCCCCACCACGTTGCCGCCGGTCACCGCCATTTCCGACACCGAGCCCACCAGTGCATTGAGCTGGTTGGCCTTGTCGGCATTCTGGCTGACGGTGGCGGTGAGTTCGTGCACCGCACTGGCCGCCGCGTTGACTTCTGAGGCCTGCTTCTCGGTACGCCCAGCCAGGTCCATATTGCCGTCGGCAATCTCACCCGTACCCTCGGTCACCCGCTGGGCAGCCAGGCGCACATTACCCACCAGACCAGTCAGCCCCACGTTGATGCTGTTGATCGCCAGCAGCATCTGGCCGATATCACCGCCATCGCCCACATGCACCTGCTGCAGCAAATCGCCACCGGCCAAACGCAGCGCGGCCTGGCGCCCCTGGTGCACCGGCCGCACAACCTGGCGCTTCACCAGCACATAGACCATCAGCCAGACAAAGACCACGCAGAACGCACCAAAGCCCAACTGCTCCGGGTCCCCAAGGTGCCCCAGCAACCCTTGCACAACGCAGAACATGGCGCCATACGCCAACGCCATCTGCCACGCCATCAAAGTGGCCAGCCCCATGTTGGGGTTGTGGCTGACGTCCAGCCCGACAAACAGAATGCCGACCACCTGCCCCGCGCCATTGCGCGCCGGTTCGTAACGGGTCAGATAGCGTTTGCCAAACACGGTGGCGTAGCCGATATAGGGCTCGCCCTTCAGCGCCAAGCGGTAGGCCGGCTGAGACCGGTCCAGCGGCGTGCCCACGGCGCGCTCGCCGTCCTGCTTGCGCACCGAGGTGCTGACCCGCACAAAATCCTTCCCCACCCGGGCAAAGATGGTGGCTAGCAAACCCGTCCTCTCGGTGAAACCATCA
>JAYWAV010000259.1:0-4180 GCA_043782015.1 Rhodoferax sp.
CCTAACCTGTCGTTCGAGGCGACCTTTGCCGGCGTATCAGTTTTGTTCATTTATCACCTTTCCGCGCCGTCAAAGGCGCCTCAACTTCGACGTTAGGCCGCTTCTTCCGCGCCGCGATCTTCACCAACAATCTCTTGTGCGCCTCGTAGGCTTCTATGATTGTTTGGTTGCTCACGAGTGCGCTGAATCGCATCTTCGCGGCCCAATCAATGGCGGCTTGGCTCGCCTTCATCGGCCAGGCGGCGGATTGCCGAGAATCGCTGCCACAGCGGCATGTTCTTTGCCTTCCAGCGCGTCAAGCACTGCCTGCGGCGTGAACCAAAGGCCGTCTAGCAGGCCAGCAGTTCCGCTCGCCGGGTCCAGCGGCCTAACCCGGCGCTCAACCGGAGAACCCACGGCATTCAGGCTCTCGATGGTTCTTCGCGCTTCGTCACTGTTTATGGTCATCGCGTGGGTTCCCGTTTAGCTCAGCGTTAGGCGTCTTGCTGCGGGCCTTGGCCGTTTCCACAGACTCAAGTGCGCGCCCCTTGGTTCGGTACATGGCCCAGTCGCCAAAGTCGCCATCCTCATGGGCGCCTCTGTACGCTGGCTCGCAGCCGCTGAAGTCCTCCCCGCACGGCTGCAAGTCTTCCAGCAGGCAGCCGCACTCGGCATCCGTCTGCACCAGACCGTCGAAGCCGTTCTCCACAAGATGCGCCTTCACAATTTCAATCACGCGGGCCATTGCAATCCTTCGTGCGCCTGGGCGCGTTGCGAGCCATCGGCTCAGTTCTTTGCACTCGTCTTGCAGCATGCGGTGCCTTCGTTCACCAGCCGCCCAACACCAGGTGCAGCGGACGGAGTACCGCCGCTGACCATGACGTTAGGCCCCAGGGCATCGGTCAGGATTTGCTGACCGAGCGTCACGGTGAACGGCAGCGCTTCGTTCATGGCTGCACGCAGGCGTTCAATCTCGGCTTCTGCACTTATGGCGCGCACCGCACAGCAAGTGCCGCAAGACGCCGGGTCGTGCTCGGTGAACTGGTCGCCGCATCCGCAGTACGTCAGCGCTTCAAGCCGCTCAATCTCTGCGGCAGCATCTTGGCAGTCGCCGTCCGGCGTGCTCGTCATGTACCACCGGCATCCGTCCGTGCTCATGAAGCTGCGGCGCGTTCGCAGGCGTCCCACCAGTGGTAGCGTGGCGCCTAACCCCTCGCTCAACGCGGACCCGCCGACAGCGGTGGCGCTCGCTCCTTCAGTGGTGTTCATCGTTACTCCTGTGGCCCACGGGCGGGCCGCTTAGCTCGAACGTTAGCCAGCACTATCCACGCTTGGTGGCGCGCTCCCATATGTTGTCCAGCGCCTCCACCTGCTTGAGGCTGGGCCGGCGACCGTCGGCAATCTGCCGCTGCAACGAATCCACGAAGCCGCATTCCCAATCGGTCAGCTTCTCGCTCCGCTTCTCGCAGTCGTCCAGCATCGTCACGTACTCGTCGGCCCAGGTTGTCATGGCGTCCTCAGAAAGTGGTAGGTTGCGCAATGCCGCGAATCACGGCCATGAAGCCGCGTTGAATGTCGGTGGCGCCAATGCTCACCCACCGCTGGTCGAGGGGCTGCAACGCAACACCATCGTTCGGGGCCTGCTCTGGCTTGGCCTGCGGGTGCAGCCGCAGTTTGGCAATGTAGGCGCCGCAGGCTTCGGCCAGCGCCTTGCCCTCGTTCATCAGCGCCACTTCGGCCTCGCTCAGTTGGCGATAGCCTGTCACCTTCGGTTGAATCATCGTTTCCATGTCGTTCCTAAAGTTGCGTGCCAGCGTTTGTGCGGGTGCTGGCTAACCCCTCGCTCAACTTGACCGCCTACGGCGGCAAGTTAGCTCGAACGTTAGGCCGCACCACGCTTCGCCACCCGCGCACGCCTGCGAGCAATCTTCGCGGCGGCTTCCTTTACCTCGGCGTGGTCGTCAGGGTGCGCAAAGACGCCGCGCACTTCGGTGGCATGCTGCTCGGCCTTGCGAGCGCGGTACTCGCGCTGATATCGGGCATTGCGTTCGCGCTCTTCCGGGGTCTTGGCTGTGGTCATGTAGCTTGCGTAGGCTCGCACTGAAGCTCACCTTGCGAATCAATGGTTTGACGCACTATCTCTTCGTCATCGCCACAAGCCTTGTAAAGCGCATTCATCAGCACGGCTTCGTTCTGGCTCAAGCGTGTCACTTTGCTTTGCAGTCGACTGCGCTCACTTTCGGCGTGCTCGCCAAACACCTTCCAATGAGCCAGCGAGACTCGCAGGCTGTTGGCTTCGTCTGCGGCCTGCTCCCATTCGGGCTCATTCAGCACGGCTAGCACGGCGTCTTGCATGTCGGGCGTCGTTTTCCACTCGCCGCTCAACATGCGCAGTTTTAGACGCAGCTTGCCGAGTGGGCCGAGGGTTGCGTTTTCGACGATCACAGCCGCACCTCGCGCGCAGCTTGTTCTTGCTGCGCATACCAGTCTTGGCACAGGCGCACAGCGTCAGCCATGCTGCACAGCCGGCCAGCAAGCAGGCGGGTCGCTTCGGCTCGGTCAGCATCGGTGCAGGCGTTGCTCATGCGTTCGTTGAACTGCTCAATCGCTTCGTCGCGGGTTTATTCGGCTTGGGTCACTTTGTACTCCTTGGCAGCGGCTTGCTTTTCGGCGGTGTTCAGGTGGTTCCACTTGCGGCCGGTAGCCTTGATCCAGGCTTCGAAGGCTGCGGTGTTGAAGGTGGTGGTCATGTTGCGCTCCGGTTCGGTTGGTGTGAATGAACTATAGCAGTCTTACGCGTAAGCACAAGGGTTGCAGGCAACTATTTTTCACTGTTACATCTTCTGTGGCACGGCACCAGCGCAAGCGTGCAAACAGCGCCCTAACCCCGTATTCGAGCGGACGCGCAACGGCATGGTCACGCTCCGTCCATGCCAGTGCGCGCGCCGCTCAATACAACGTTGTACGTCACAGTTCCATCACCTGTTGTACTGCCACCGGGGTTGCATCCAAATGCAGCAACGAACCTTGCGCCTGGGCGCGGCTGATGCGCTCGCAGGCAATGTCGAAATACTTGCGCTCGCGCTCGATGCCGGTAAACGCAACGCCGCGCTGGGCACAGGCAACGCCGGTTGTGCCTGTGCCCATAAAAGGATCGACCACGCTCCGTGGGTTCACGCGCAGCATCAACGCCATAAGCTGAAGTGGCTTTTGCGATGGGTGGAAAACAGAACCATCGCTGTTCGTGATCCTCTCGCCAGTCGATACGCATCCGGCGTTGAGGTTTGGAACATCAAACACCGTCGAGTCAAGTTTGTGCCACTCCAGCCCGCCGCCTGTCACCAGCACCCAAGCAAACTCGGCGGTGTGTCTAGGCACCCACTTCATCGCGGCCGGGGTGTTTCGCTTGTACCAAGTCAGGAGCGCGATAGATCGTGTTTGGCTGAATGCGGCGCGCGTCTCACACAACCCTTGGTGCGAGCAAAAGACAATCAGACCTTTGGCTGCAATCGTTTCTGCCCCACCTGCCCACTCCAAATTTGCGCCCCATTCGTCACCAAGCGTCGTGCTGACCCGCGATGACAGGCCAACGCCACCTTGCTGCAGCGGTGCGCCGCCCGTCAGGCCCAAGTATGGCGGGTCCGTCAGCAGCAGGTCATGCTTCGGCAGCAGCGGCAGCACCTCGCGGCAGTCCCCGTGTATCAGGCGGGCATTCCCGATGATGACTTCTTCAAAGGCCATTCAAAACCCTCTCAACAGTTGCGCATGTGCCGTACAACACGCAGTTCAAACGGACCCGCCAAAAGCGGCGGGCCGTTTAACCGCAACGTCAGGCCCTAAGCAGCGACCGAAGCGCGGCAATTTCCGGCTCGTCGCCATCTGTGCATTCTTGGTCTAGCGTCTTTCCGCTTGGCCCCCACTCGCCATCAATCCGGCTCCAAGCGCCCTCCATCCAGGCTAACGCTGGCACTGCGGCTGCTCGCCACCGCTTGCGCTCTGCGGCCACACACCGGCCTGCGTAGGCTCGGATGGCCTGAAGCTCAATCTCGCTCCACACCATCGTCTGCGGCTCGGGGTGGTCGTGCCGCGTGATCGGCAGCAGGCCTAACCTGTCGTTCGAGGCGACCTTTGCCGGCGTATCAGTTTTGTTCATTTATCACCTTTCCGCGCCGTCAAAGGCGCCTCAACTTCGACGTTAGGC
>JAYWAV010000260.1:0-11525 GCA_043782015.1 Rhodoferax sp.
CCCTTTTGAAGAACAGTTGGGAGTTGCCAAAGCGCGCATGGCCTGGGACATGTCGCTGGAAGCCGTTGACCTGATTGACGAGCGTATCCGTGATTTTCAGATCGAATGCGACCGGGTGCATGGTTATCTGTATGTCGCAGATTCACCGCGCAAGGCGCGCATGCTGGAAACAGAAATGCGTGAAATGGAAACCTCGTACGGCCTCAAAACCGAGTTTGCAACGGGGGTAGATGTCCAGAAGCACATCGCCAGTCCGCTGTATTGCGCATCGGCCTATGAGCGTCGCTCCGGGCACCTGCATCCGCTGAAATACGGCCTGGGCTTGGCGCGCGCAGCGCGCAGTCTGGGTGTGGAGATTTACGAACATTCGCCGGTCACACAGTTGCAGCGCGGTGGCAACTTGAAGGCATCGACGGCCAGGGGTTCTGTGACGGCAAAGTTCGGCGTGCTGGCGGGCAATTACACGCTGGGCGAATTTGGGGCAGCCGTAGCGCCCGAGTTGTCGCCCCGCATCATGCCGGTTGGCACCTACATCATTGGAACTGCACCGCTCTCACCAGAGCAATGCGCGCAGTTGATTCCGAGCAACAGCGCGGTGTGTGACAACAATTTCATCCTCGACTACTTCCGTTTCAGCGCTGATCGCCGGATGCTGTTCGGCGGTCGTGTCAGCTATTCCACGCGCACACCGCCTCGGCTGGATGAGGTCATGGCCAAGCGCTTGGGGCAGGTGTTCCCGAGCCTGCGTGGCGTTCCCATCGATTTCTTATGGGGTGGTTTTGTGGACATCAGCATGAACCGCGCGCCAGACTTCGGGCGTCTGGGAGATAACCTGTATTACCTCCAGGGCTTCAGCGGTCACGGTGTGGCTCTGACGGGCTTTGCAGGTCGCCTGGTCGCTCAGGCCGTGGCGGGGCAAGCGGAACGCTTCGACGTGTTTGCGCAATTGAAGCATCGCAACTTTCCTGGCGGACCGCTGTTGCGTACGCCCAGTCTTGTATTGGGGATGGCGTACAACGTGCTGCGGGACAAATTTTGAGTTATTCAGTCTCTTCTTTTTAACACCCACTCCCCCAACCCCTCGCCCCGTCGGCGAGGGGAGCCTTTAACAGCCGATTTTGTTGCGTTGCGCCGACTACGGAATTACTGGCGGTGCGATGCCACCGTATGTAGTGCGCTACGGCGTGAACCTGCGGTTGGGGCAGCCGCCTACAGGAAAATGCGGCACTGCTGGTCGCTTTGCCGCCAGTAAAGATTCACCAGATATTTCGATCCGACGCTCGTGTCTCGCTGCTGGCGCTGTGCGCCAGATCGCTCCAATCTAGTTTGCTGGAGGCAGCCCCAACATTAGGTTCATGCCGCTCCGAGCAATAACGGTGGCAACGCACTGCACTTCATTCCGTATTCGGAGCGAGACCACCAAATCGGCTGTTAAAGGCTCCCCTCGCCGACGGGGCGAGGGGTTGGGGGAGTGGGTGTTAAAAAAGTGAAGAATCAAAGAACTAAACCTTGTGTTTCCCCAACTCCGTCTTCAAAATCCGCGCCAACAACGGCCCATACTTCTGAATGTCCGCCAAGGGCGCATAGCCGTAGCCAATAACAAGTCCTTTGGCATCCTTGCGATTCAGGCAATAAGCCGACAGCGGCCGCACCACCAGGCCTTTTTCGCCCAACCGTTGGGCCAACGCTTTGTCATCCAGCGTGGATGGCAGGTGCAGGCACAAATGCAAACCCTGCTCCGCACCAGTGATTTGCGCCAGTGGCCCGAGGCAGGGCGCAAGCGCCTCCAGAAGACATTGCCGGCGCTGTGCATAGCTTTGGCGCGCACGGCGCAAGCTGCTTGCGAAATGGCCCAGTTCGATGAACTCGGCCAGTGCCGCCTGCAACGGCATTTGCCCCGGCCGGTTCAGGTCGTAATGGGCTTGCTTGAAAGATTCCGCCAGGCCTTTGGGGACCACCAGATAGCCCAGCTTCAAACCCGGATACAGCACCTTGGAGAACGATCCCATGTACAGCACGCGCTCGTCCTGGTCCAGCCCGGCCAGAGAAGAAATCGGCGGGCCACTGAAGCGGAATTCGCTGTCGTAATCGTCTTCCAGAATCCAGGCCTGGTGCGTGCGCGCCAGTGCCAGAATTTGTTGGCGCCGGGCTAGCGACATGACGGCGCCGGTCGGGTACTGGTGTGACGGCGTGGTATAGATCACACGCGGCGGGTGGGCCTCATCGCTGGGTGTCGGTGCCATGCCCTGTTCGTCCACGCGGATGGCGTGCAGCCGCAGGCCGGTGGCCATGAATGCCTTCACAGCGCCCCAGTATGCGGGGTCTTCCATCCACACCGTGTCGTCATGGTCGGCCAGCAATTGGGCGCACAGCTCCAGCGATTGCTGTGTGCCGCTGGTGATGATGACTTGGTCAGCATCCACCGGTACGCTGCGAAATACGCGCAGATAGTCTGCGACTGCGCGGCGCAATGGTGCGTGTCCACCGGAGTAGCTGTAGTCCAGCATCTCAGGGTATGTCATGCGCCAATGCTTGTTTTGCAGACGCTGCCACAGTGCTACCGGGAAGGCACTGAAATCGGCAATTCCGGGTGTGAAGGGTTGAACTTCGAGTTGCGTGGCATTGAACGTTTTTGCCAGCGCGTTGCCTCGTTTGGAAAGGGTCTTGGTGGCGGTGGTTTGCCTGGCCGCTTTGGCTTTGGGGTGTGCTTTGGGAACGTTCTCGTTGACGTAAGTGCCACTGCCGACACGGCTCTGCAAGTAGCCTTCGACGCAGAGCTGATTCAGCGCTGCAACGACCGTGTTACGCGACAGATTCAGGTCTTGCGTGAGCTCTCGGCTGGAGGGAAGGCGGTCCCCGGCAGCGAGCTTGCCATCGAGGATGGCTCGGCGCATCGCCTCGTACAGCTGGCGGTGCAGTGGCATGTTGTCCTGCTGGCTCAAGCGGGACATTTCGGTTAGAAGCAGTTCAGACAACATATTTTTAGTGGTACCAGAGTGGCACCATGGGGTTAGCGCAAATGGCTCCTCTACGCATCCAATTCTGCCTGACAATGGTTGAAAGAAAACGGAGACATCCATGAAAAAGCCGCCGTCATTGGTCTGGCTTCCTGCCGATCACCGCCTTATGGGCCGTGACGACCATCCCATGCCTTTTCTGGTTCTGGGCGACAAATATGCCCGGGCCGTCAAGGAGGTTGGGCTATCGCAGCCGGTGCTGTTTCCTCTGGCGGAAGCGGACAGCATTCCTGATTTGCTGGCATTGGTCGATGGTGTCATGCTGACCGGCTCTCCGTCCAACGTACACCCCTCCCATTTCGGTGAAACCGTCGTTGATCCCAAGCTCCCGCTGGACCCACAACGCGATGCCTTGACGCTGGCGTTGATCAAGGCCTGCATAGCCCAAGGCATCCCTCTGTTGGGCGTTTGCCGTGGCTTCCAGGAGATCAATGTAGCGCTGGGTGGTACGCTGCTGCAACAGGTGCATGCACAGAGCGGCATGATGGACCATCGCGAAGACAAAGATGCGCCCTACGCCGTGCAATATGCACCGGCCCACGAGATTCGTATTGAAGCAGACAGCGCGATGGCGCAATGGGCAGGTGGAACCAGCGCCCGTGTCAATTCTCTGCATGGGCAGGGTGTTGGGCGTTTAGCGCAGGGCTTGCGTGCCATTGCCCATGCGCCCGACGGGCTTGTGGAAGCTTTTGAAGTGAAAGGCACCTCTGCATTTGCGTATGCGATGCAGTGGCACCCTGAATGGCACACTGCCGGGAATGCGTTTTACACGGCTATCTTCCAGGCCTTTGGAGATGCGTGCCGTGCGAGGCAGCGAGGCCGTCTGAGCACCTGAATACCTGCGGGACAGATCGTTAGCCCTGTCCCCAACCGATTGTGAAATCTGCTGCAGAGAAGCGGCACAAAGCAGCCAGGAGTGAGAGCAATGAGTGAACCCAAGAATATGAATTTCAACGACCTGGAGCAATGGCTCAACGAGCGGCGTGTGACCGAGGTGGAATGCCTGGTACCTGACTTGACGGGTGTGGCGCGCGGCAAGATCCTGCCCCGCGCCAAGTTCACCGAAGACCGTGGCATGCGCTTGCCGCAAGCCATTGTGGCCATGGGTGTGACGGGCGAGTTCCCCGAGAGTGGTCCTTACTACGATGTGATTGATCCGACCGACAAGGACATGCAGTTGCGCCCAGACCCCTCCTCGGTGCGCATCGTGCCCTGGGCGGTCGACCCCACCGCCCAGGTGATCCACGATTGCTTTGATCACGAGGGCAAGCTGGTGCCGTTCGCGCCCCGCAGCGTGCTGCGCAAGGTGTGTGACCTGTTCGCGGCCGAGGGGCTGCAGCCCATCGTTGCGCCGGAGCTGGAGTTTTATCTGACTGCGCGCAATACCGATCCGAATACCCTGTTGCGTCCACCCATTGGCCGCAGCGGCCGTGCAGAGACTTCGCGCCAAGCCTACAGCATCGATGCGGTGAACGAGTTCGATCCGTTATTCGAAGAAATTTACGACTACAGCGACAAGATGGAGCTGAACGTCGATACGTTGATTCACGAGGTAGGTGCCGGTCAGATGGAAATCAACTTCTTTCATGCCGAACCCCTGGGTCTGGCCGACGAAGTGTTTTTCTTCAAGCGCACGGTGCGCGAAGCCGCTTTGCGACACGATATGTACGCCACCTTTATGGCCAAGCCGATTGCGGGCGAACCCGGCAGCGCAATGCATGTGCACCAGAGCTTGTTGGACAAAGCCACTGGCAAAAATGTATTCAGCAACGAAGACGGCACACCGTCCGAGATGTTCATGCACTACATCGGCGGCTTGCAGCGCTATATCCCGGCAGCAATGGTGCTGGTGGCACCGTATGTGAACAGCTACCGCCGTCTGTCGCGCAATACGGCGGCACCGATCAACATCGAATGGGGTTATGACAACCGCACTGTAGGCATCCGTTCACCCATTTCCTCACCCGCCGCGCGCCGGGTGGAGAACCGAGTAATAGGTGCCGACGCGAATCCGTATGTGGCGATGGCGATGACGCTGGCTTGTGGTTACTTGGGTATCAAAAACAAGATCAAACCAAAACCCGAAATGAAGGGCGACGCCTATCTGTCCGCCTATTCGCTGCCGCGCAGTCTGGGTGAAGCGTTGGACTGGTTGCGCAAAGAGTCGGATCTGCATGAAGTGCTGGGCAAGGAGTTCATCACGGTGTACTCGGAGATCAAGGAGCTGGAGTTCGATGAGTTCATGAAGGTGATCTCGCCTTGGGAACGCGAACACTTGTTGTTGCACGTCTGATCCATCCACATCATTGAGTGATATCGCCTCCATGCAAATACCTGTAGATACCAAGTCCATTCAGGCGCTCGACAGCGCGCACTTTTTGCATCCGTTCACGGATTTCAAAGACCTCAATGGCCGCGGTGCGCGGGTGATGACGCATGCAGAAGATATCTACGTGTGGGACTCCGAAGGTAAGCGCATTCTGGATGCGATGAGTGGCCTGTGGTGTGTCAACGTCGGTTATGGCCGCAAGGAAATTGCGCAGGCCGCGTTCGACCAGATGATGACGCTGCCGTACTACAACAGCTTCTTTCAGACAACGAATGTGCCAGCGGCCACGCTCGCAGCCAAATTGGCATCGCTTGCGCCGAGGGTGGGTGATCGCAGCTTTGCCCACGTTTTCTACTCTAGTAGCGGCAGCGAAAGCAATGATTCCAACGTGCGCATGGTGCGTCGCTATTGGGATTTGTTGGGTCAGCCGGACCGCAAGATCATCATTGGCCGTATCAACGGCTACCACGGCAGCACCATGGCGGGCGCCTCGCTGGGCGGCATGCGCGGCATGCACGCGCAGGGCGATTTGCCCATCCCCAACATCACCCACATTGACCAGCCTTATTTTTTCGAGAACCGCAATCCCGGCGAAAGCGAAGACGCGTTTGGTGTGCGCGCCGCAGGCTGGCTGGAAACCAAGATTCTGGAGCTGGGCGCCGACAAGGTGGCGGCCTTTATTGCCGAGCCGGTGCAGGGCGCCGGTGGCGTGATCATTCCACCTGCCACCTACTGGCCCAAAATCCAGCGCATTGTCGACAACTACGGCATCCTGCTGATCAGCGACGAAGTGATTTGCGCATTTGGCCGCCTGGGGCACTGGTTTGCTTACGAAAAATTTGGTTACAAGCCGGATCTGGTGACGTTTGCCAAGGCGGTAACGAGTGGGTATATCCCGCTGGGTGGCGTGATGGTGGGTAACCGCGTGGCCGACGTGCTGATCGAAAAAGGCGGTGAGTTCAACCACGGCTACACCTACAGCGGCCATCCGGTTGCCTGCGCAGTGGCACTGGCCAACATCGACATCATGGAGCGCGAGAACCTCGTGGGGCGTGTCCGGGACGACATCGGCCCTTATCTGGCAGCCCAATTTGAAGAGATCAAAAAGCACCCTCTGGTGGGCGACGCGCAGACCTGCGGTTTTGTCGGCGGCCTGGTTCTGGTGCGCGACAAGAAAACCGGTCAAAAATTTGATGAAAATCTGGGGGTTGGCATGGTCTGCCGCGGCCACTGTTTTGGCAATGGCCTGATCATGCGCGCTGTGGGCGACCGCATGATCATTGCGCCGCCGCTGACCATGACGCATGCGCAAATCGACGAAATGGTTGGGTTGATTGTCAAATGTCTGGACCTGACCCTTGCGGATAGCCACAATAATGGATGGTTGGCATAAGGATTGCGTAGATTTTTCGGTGCTATTTTTTGAACACACAGTAGGAGAGTAAATTGGTCAATTCATTGGGAACAAAGTTGGTTGGCAAGCTGCTCGGCGGTTTGGCAATGGCTGGCGTTTTGACGTTTGCGTCAACCAGCGTCATGGCTCAGGAAGAAAAAGTCCTGAACATCTATAACTGGTCTGACTACATCGCAGACGACACCTTGGCCAATTTCGAAAAAGAAACTGGAATCAAGGTCCGCTACGACACCTACGACAACAACGAAATCCTGCACGCCAAGCTGGTGGCTGGCAAAACGGGTTACGACATCGTGGTGCCTTCCTCCACCTTCGCGCGTCTGCAAATCGACGGCGGCTTGTTGACCAAGCTGGACAAGAGCCAGTTGCCGAACATGAAGAATCTGGATCCGGACATCATGGCGCAGATGGCCAAGATTGATCCGGGCAACCAGCATTTGATCAATTGGCTGTGGGGCTACACCACCATCGGTATCAATACTGCCAAGGTGAAAGCCGCACTGGGTAGCGAGCCCATGCCCGCCAACGTGTGGGAACTGTTTTTCAACCCCAAGTACATCAGCAAACTCAAGACCTGTGGTGTCTCGGTATTGGACAGTGCCACCGAGGTGTTGCCAGCCGCATTGCATTACCTGGGCAAAGACCCGTTCAGCAAGAGTCCGGGTGACTACCAGGAAGCCAGTGCGCTGCTGAAATCCGTGCGTCCCTACGTCACGCTGTTCAGCTCTTCGGGCTATATCAATGACATGGCGGGCGGGTCCATCTGCATGGCCTTGGGCTGGAACGGTGACATCAATATCGCCCGCGCCCGCGCTATCGAAGGCAAGACCGGGCAGGACGTCGTTGCCCTGGTGCCCAAGACCGGTGGCATTTTGTTCTTCGACATGATGGCCATTCCTGCGGATGCGTCGCACCCCAAGAACGCACACCTGTTCATCAACTACATCATGCGCCCGGAAGTATCTGCAGCGTTGACCAACAAGGTCAAATACGCCAACGTCAACAAGGAAGCCAAGAAGTTCGTCAAGCCTGAAATTGCCAACAACCCGTCGTCCTATCCCTCAGCGGCCGAAATGGAAACGATGATTGCGCCCAAGGCCCTGACCAACGACGTACGCCGCTTGGCAACCCGTGCCTACACGGGTTTCAAGACCGGCCTGTAAGCAGAAGAAAGACGTCTGGTGGCAATGAACCCGCATTCCAAACCCGCCGCGGCAGCCAACGTCGCGCCGTTCCTGCAGATCAAGCGCATCGTCAAGAAATTTGACGATGTGTTTGCAGTGGATGAGGTCACACTGGATATCCAGCAGGGCGAAATCTTCGCTCTGCTGGGCTCGTCCGGCTGCGGCAAGTCCACGCTCTTGCGCATGCTCGCAGGGTTCGAGGCGCCTAGCTCGGGCCAAATTCTGTTGGCGGGTCAGGACATCGTGGGGCTTGCGCCTTACGAGCGGCCCATCAACATGATGTTTCAGAGCTACGCCTTGTTCCCGCACCTGACAGTGTGGGACAACATTGCCTTTGGTTTGCACCGTGATGGCATGCCCAAGGCGCAGATCGAAGAACGCGTGACCCAAATGCTGGAACTGGTCCAGCTCAAGCCCTATGCCAAGCGCAAGCCGCACCAGCTGTCAGGCGGCCAGCAACAGCGTGTGGCACTGGCGCGCAGTCTGGCCAAGCGGCCCAAATTGCTGTTGCTCGACGAACCTCTTGGCGCGCTGGATGCCAAGCTGCGTCAGCGCACCCAATTGGAATTGGTCGACATCATTGAGCAGGTGGGTGTGACCTGTGTGATGGTGACGCACGACCAGGAAGAGGCCATGACCATGGCCACCCGCATTGGTGTGATGAGCGAGGGCAAGATCCTGCAGATTGGTGCGCCAAGCGATATTTACGAAACACCGAATTGCCGTTTCGTGGCCGATTTCATTGGCACGGTGAACCTGTTCAAAGGCGCCGTCATCAAGGATGAGCCTGACCATGTGGTGATAGCGACGCCCGAGTGCAAACACTATGTGAGCCACGGCATCACCGGCACCGAAGGCATGGAAGTGCACGTTGCGGTACGCCCAGAGAAAATGTCCGTCAGCGCAAACCCGCCTGCCGACAGCGAGCGTGAATCTGCTGCCGAAGTCGGCTTTAACGTCGCGCAGGGCGTGATCGATGATTTGGCCTATCTGGGCAGCCTGACGACGTACCACGTCAAGCTTGACAGCGGCACGGTGTTGAAGGTCACGCTGACCAATGCTGCGCGTCACACCAAGACCCAACTGACGTGGGGTGACAAAGTTTATGTATGGTGGTGTGGCAGCGACGTTGTCGTGCTGACGAGTTGAGGCAACGATGGCCACTACCGCACTCAAGGGGTTTTCCCTGTACGACAAGCTGACCAGTTCATGGGGCAGGACAGCGGTCATTGGCGTGCCCATGCTGTTCCTGCTGGTTGTCTTTTTGCTGCCATTTCTGGTGGTGTTCAAGATCAGCCTGTCAGAAATGGACGTGGTCTTTTTCAAGGACATCCTGACCTGGACGGGTGAAGCGATCACGCTGACGGTGAAGTTTGGCAACTACGTCAGCCTGACGCAGGACTCGCTGTATTTCGAGGCCTACCTCAGTTCGCTGAAATTTGCCGCCATTACGACGGTGATCTGTCTGGCGATTGCCTACCCGTTTGCCTATTTCATGGCCCGCAGCCCGGCCGATAAGCGACCTGCATTGCTGATGCTGGTGATGTTGCCGTTCTGGACATCCTTTCTTCTGCGTGTGTACGCCTGGAAGATGCTGCTGTCAGACAGTGGTGTTTTCAACAACGTGGCGATAGCGATGGGCTTGATTGAAGAGCCGATCAAGATGATGAATACACCTTTTTCGCTGGTACTGGGCATGGTCTATACCTATGTGCCATTCATGATCCTGCCGCTCTATGCCAATCTGGTGAAGATGGATTTGCGCTTGCTGGAAGCCGCGCTGGATCTGGGCGCCACACCTTGGCAGGCCTTCTGGCGGATCACGGTCCCGCTGTCTAAGAGCGGCATCATTGCGGGCTCGATGCTGGTTTTCATCCCCTGTGTGGGCGAGTTTGTGATTCCCGAGCTGCTGGGCGGGCCGCAGACGCTGATGATTGGCCGCGTGTTGTGGGATGAGTTTTTCAGCAACAACGACTGGCCGATCGCCGCCACAGTGGCGGTGGTGATGGTTCTGCTGATCATTGTGCCGTTGGCGCTGTTCAATAAATACCAGGCCGAGAGCACGCAAGGGGGGCGGTCATGAGCATTAATACGGGCCGCGTCACTTCACGCGTTTGGATGGCCGGTGTGTTTCTGTTTTTGTACTTGCCCATCATCACCTTGATCGTGCTGAGCTTCAATGCCAGCCCGATGGTCACGAGCTGGGGTGGCTGGTCGCTGCGCTGGTATGAGGCGCTGGCGCAAGACGACGAAATTATTTCCGGTTTCAAGTTGTCGCTGGAGATCGCCTTTTTTACGGCCTGTGGCTCAGTGGTGCTGGGAACTTTGGCGGCGCTGTCTTTGCATCGCTTCAAGCGTTTCCCAGGCCGTACGCTGTTTGCCGGTATGGTGAATTCGCCGCTGGTGATGCCGGAAGTCATCATTGGTCTGTCTCTGCTGTTGATGCTGGTGTCGGCGCAGCGCCTGTTCGGCTTCCCCGAGCGCGGCGCGATGACGATATGGCTGGGTCACACGTTGCTGGGCATGTCCTACGCGACAGTAGTTGTGCTTTCACGCCTGCAGGAAATGAGCCCTTCGCTGGAAGAGGCGGCACAAGACTTGGGCTGCCGGCCTTTGCAGGTGTTCTTCTTGGTAACCCTGCCGCTGATTTTTCAGGCCATTGGTTCGGCCTGGTTGTTGACGTTCACTTTGTCGCTGGACGACGTGGTGCTCTCCGCCTTTCTCAATGGCCCGGGCTCCACCACGATGCCAATCACGATTTTCAGCCGCGCTCGGCTGGGCTTGAGCCCCAGCGTAAACACTGTTGCCACGCTGACCGTGGCGGTGGTGAGCCTGGGTGTTTTTGCCGCAAGTATCTGGATGTCACGCGCTGAGAAGCGACGTGCACAAGAAATGGCCGCTGCATACCGGAATGGTTAAGCGGCGGAACTTAAGTGTTGAGATTTTGTGTGGATTTGTTTTTGAATTTAATCAGGAGAAACCGATGCGCTTCCAAAGAAAATTAATCGTCATCGCGCTTGCCAGTGCCTTACCCATGGCCAGTGCATTCGCACAATCTGCCGCCGATCTGAAGGCGGAAATTGAGGCGTTGAAGGCGCAGCTCATGAAGCTGCAAAAGCGGGTCGAAGCGATGTCCGAAGCACCGGCTGTGAATCCGCAGCAGGTTAGCAAGTTGGAGCTGCGCGCTGACCAGGCGGATGACGATGCGGAAAAGTCGGGTTTCAAAGGGCTCAAGATCAATGGGACCATTGAAGCGACTTACCGCATGAGTTCAGCCGATAACAACCATAAGTTTTTCGCCTCATCCGGCTACACAGATGCGGACGCAGGTGTTGGCATGTTGCAAATTACCAAGGAATCCCAGGGTGGTCAGGGCGTGGACTGGACTTTGCGCCTGCTGCCAAGCTCCGGGGCTTATCAGGTGCATGAAGCTTCGGTGTCCGTACCTTTGAACAAGGAAACCCGCCTGATCGCCGGAAAAATACCAGATTGGCAAGGTTACGAATTCAATTTTCCCAATGCCAATCCGACGCTGGGAAATCAGTTGATCACCCACAACGCCTTGTACGACCTGGCGGGCG
>JAYWAV010000261.1:0-4178 GCA_043782015.1 Rhodoferax sp.
ATACCAACTGGGGCGCCGGCAGGTGCCGTCTGGTACTGGGCGATACTCGAATCTGCGCTTGCCGAGCGAGCGGGGAAGGCTCTGGGCTGGCTCGCTGCAGGCGCAGGGTCCACTGGTGCGGCACCCCCTGTTTGGGCCACGCCACGGCCAACGCCAGTTGCCATGGGAGCCTGCATGACTGCATAGCCGGCAGCGACTACGCCAGCATTGCGTAACTTGTCGGCCAACGTGGCGTACAGACTGCGCAACTCCTGGCCCAGGGTCACGCTCATGGCACCCAGCCAGTCCAGTTGCACCGTCGCTGGCACCTGGGTCTGTTCGACCACGTCCTTGAGGGCTTGCACATAGACTTCAGGGCGCAATGGGTTGCGCTCAGCGCGCACAACGCCCAGACCCAGGACGCTGCTGATCAATGTATTGAGGTCCGCCAGGCTGGCTTCGGCTGACAACATTGCCACCTGCTGGGTACGCGCCATCGTCACACTGGTGAGCACTTGCACTTCATCCATCAATTCCAGCTGGTCAAACTGGACATCTGCCATGGACAGCGTCACCGTCTTCTTCACCATGTCCGGATTCTGAAAAGCATACTCCAGCGCCTCCTGGTAGCTGACGCACAGTTTGGGTTCCCATTGGTGCAACTGCTTTGCCGACTCGGCGATGGCGTCACGCTCCCGGAAATCCCGCGTCACCAACTCGCGCGCATTGAGCGCATTGCGAGCGGCATCCGCCATCTTGCCCATCAGCAGGGCGCCACCGGCCACCGCCTCCTTGACGGTGGCGTTGTACAGGGCTTCGTACTGCGCGTTGTGTAGCGCGTTTTGCGGCACGTTGCGAGGTCGGGGGCTATCTACCATAAACGGACGAATTACTTGAGTGCCTTATAGCGCATGCGTTTGGGCTTGGCACCCTCTTCGCCCAGACGCTTCTTCTTGTCGGCCTCGTACTCCTGGTAGTTTCCGTCAAAGAAAGTCCATTGGCTGTCGCCTTCGGCGGCCAGGATGTGGGTCGCAATGCGGTCCAGGAACCAGCGATCGTGGGAGATCACCAGCATGGTGCCGGCGAATTCCAGCAACGCGTCTTCCAGCGCACGCAGGGTTTCCACGTCCAGGTCGTTCGACGGTTCATCGAGCATCAGCACGTTGCCACCCGCAATCAGCGTCTTGGCAAGATGCAGGCGACCACGCTCACCGCCGGACAGCATGCCGACCTTTTTCTGCTGGTCCGCACCGTTGAAGTTGAAGCGACCGCAATACGCGCGGCTGGCCATCTGGAACTTGCCGACGTTCATCATGTCCAGCCCACCGGAGACGTCTTCCCAGACGGTCTTGTCGTTGGACAGGTCATCACGGTGCTGGTCCACAAAGGCCATCTTCACAGTGGAACCAATCTTGACGGTGCCCGAATCGGCTTTCTCCTTTCCGGCAATCAGCTTGAACAGCGTGGACTTGCCGGCGCCGTTGGGGCCGATGATGCCGACGATGGCGCCCGCAGGGATCTTGAAGCTCAGGTTGTCGATCAGCACACGGTCCCCGAAGGACTTGGTGACGCCGACAAATTCAATCACTTCATGGCCCAGACGCTCCGCCACGGGGATAAAAATTTCGTTGGTTTCGTTGCGCTTCTGGTATTCGAAATCGCTCAGTTCTTCAAATCGGGCCAGACGGGCCTTGCTCTTGGCCTGGCGGGCCTTGGGGTTCTGGCGTGACCATTCCAGCTCCTTCTTCAGGGCCTTGGCGCGGGCTTCTTCGCCCTTTTGCTCGGCTTCCAGGCGGGCGCCCTTTTGCGTCAGCCAGTCGGAGTAGTTGCCTTTGTACGGAATACCGGAGCCACGGTCCAACTCCAGAATCCACTCTGCGGCGTTGTCCAGGAAGTAACGGTCGTGGGTAATCGCAACCACGGTACCGGGGTAGCGTTGCAGGAACTGTTCCAGCCAGTCCACCGATTCGGCGTCCAGGTGGTTGGTCGGCTCATCCAGCAGCAGCATGTCAGGTTTGGACAGCAGTAAACGGCACAGCGCCACGCGGCGCTTTTCGCCACCCGACAACACGCCGATGTTGGCGTCCCAAGGTGGCAGGCGCAGCGCGTCAGCGGCGATTTCCAGTTGGTGTTCGGAGTCAGTGCCTGCAGTGGCGATGATGGCTTCCAGCTCGGCCTGTTCGGCAGCCAGCGCGTCAAAGTCAGCATCTTCGGCACCGTAGGCGGTGTAAACCTCTTCCAGGCGCGCCTTGGCTGTGAACACCTTGCCCATGCCCGCTTCCACGCTCTCACGCACGGTCTGGGTCGGGTCGAGCTTGGGCTCCTGGGGCAGGTAGCCGATGTTCAGGCCGGGCATGGGGATGGCTTCGCCTTCGATTTCCTTGTCGAGGCCCGCCATGATCTTCAACAGCGTGGACTTGCCCGATCCATTGGTCCCCAACACGCCGATCTTGGCGCCGGGGAAGAACGAGAGGGAGATGTCTTTAAGAATATGACGTTTCGGCGGCACGATCTTGCCGACGCGGTTCATGGAAAAAACGTATTGGGCCATTGCAGTGGGTATTTCGGGAACGTAAAACCGACATTATCGACTGCGGCACCTATCCAGCGCGCCGCAGCCGCCAGAATTAGGTGCCGCGACCCGTTTTAGCTGATGCCACCTTTGCCGAGGTCATTGCGAAGCGCAGCTTGCGCTACGGCATCCAGCGCGTTGTCCATTACGCGGCCGTCCGATACAAACCGAATCAGGCCCAGGCCGTGCAGGCGGTCCATGGTTCGCCGCGACATGGAGTGCGCCAAGCCCGCGCCAGAGATGAACATGAATAGCGTGCGGTGCGGGCTGGCCCAGGTCAGTTGCGCACGTACCCAGACGCCACCCAATGCCAGGTCAACCCAGCACCCTGGCGTCAGGCTATCAGTCGTCCAGTCCTGCGGCTCCTCGACTTCCGGCAGCTCCGGCGGCTGTGGAAAGTCTTGGGCATTGTCGGCGTGCACTTCCAAAAATCCCGAATCGCTGGCCTCGTGCTCGGCCATCCAGAATTCTTCACGGGAGATGTCGGTGGATGTCCCGTCACCGTCATGCAGCACCGCACCGGAGGCGTCGGTCAGAGGCACCGGTCCGGTGTTGCGCACGCCTTCAAAGGCCTGCTCGTGAATAGTGATCAATTCGTCGAAAAAGACGGTGATGCGTTCGCTCGGGTAAGAAATCAGGCCCAAGCCCTGGCGCATCGTCACCAACATGCTGGGCACCAGTTCGACCAGGCGCGCGCGATTGCGGCGAGCCAAGCGCGGCTGTACGCTCCAGACCAGGTCCTCGACCAGATTCTTGTAGCCATCCGGATCGGCAGACCCGTCAGCGCACAGCAACTGGGACTCTGCCACCACCTGTGCCCACGGGCCCCGCAGAAACGCCAGCACCATCTCCGGGACCTTCTTGCTGAGCAGCTTTTCAGTGAACTCCTGCACCAGTCGCAGTGCCAGCATATTGCGCTGCTCCACATGCAGCAACTCGCGGGCGGCTTCTTCGGCACGTGTGCGCTGCTCCTGCTCGTCCCTGCTCCAGCTATCTTCCATTTTGCGCAACACACGCGAGAAAGCCGCCGCATCACTCTCCCCCATCACCAGCACATTGACACTGTTGTCCAGCGCTTTCTGAAAACGCCCGTAGCCAGGCTCGTCGGTTGAGGTAAAAGCCAGACTGCGGTTGGTGATCCTGTCCAGGAACTGGCGTGCTGGGTGCTGCCGTTCGCTGAAAAACCGGGCGTCCACTTGCGACATCTTGATCAAAACCGGCTCCAGGGTTTTGAGGCTGGTACGCACCGGCGCCATCAGACGGCGGTCCTGCATCAGATTCTCCAGCATCAGCCGCACCACTTCTTCGCCCAGTTCCTTGCCGAGTTTGCGGCTCTGCGCTTTTTCTCTCTGAACCGGTTTGTCACTGAGCCTCTTGCCGGGGGTCTTTGCCGCAGATCCGGCTGCATTGGCTTCTGCGGAGGCTTGGCTTGCGCGCTCTTTCAGCCGCTTCATCATCGGCTCCACCAGCTTCATGTCTTCCAGCGCCAGAAAAGAGGCCGGAACAGTATGGGTGAAGTCTTTGGTAGCCGAGGGCATCAAATCGAAAGACAGCTCCCCCGAAAGCAGACGCCGCAGCTTGTCCAGCGTCAGCATGGTGCGGGTTACCGAGGTCTCTGGCGCCTTGC
>JAYWAV010000262.1:0-4174 GCA_043782015.1 Rhodoferax sp.
TCGCCAGGAGCGCTGTAGGTGACGTTGGAAATACTCTCGCCCTTGGTCTCCAGGGCCTCTGCGGCCTCTTCCAACTGCTCGCTGGACTGGATTTTGACCGTCATCAGCGTTTTAGTGACTTCGTTCTTGACCGAATCCAGCAACTGCCCGAACAACTCAAACGCTTCGCGCTTGTATTCCTGCTTGGGCTGCTTTTGTGCATAACCACGCAGATGGATACCTTGGCGCAGATAGTCCAGTGCGCTTAAGTGGTCGCGCCAATGAGAGTCAATGCTTTGCAGAAGCACCATGCGCTCAAACTGCGTGAAGTTGGCCAAGCCGACTTGCTCCACCTTGCTGTTGAACGCCGCATGGGCCTGCGTTGTCACCGCAGTCAGGATGTCTTCATCGGTAATGGCGCTGGCATCTGCCACTTGCTTGGCCAAATCGACTTCCAACTGCCATTCGTCTGCCAAGCTTTGCTGCAGACCCTTCACATCCCATTGCTCTTCCACGGATTCCGCCGGAATGTACTGGTGTACCAAATCGGTGAAGCAGCCTTCACGCAATGACTCAATCTGTGCGCTCAAATCTTGCGCATCCAGAATGGCATTGCGTTGCTGGTAAATCACTTTGCGCTGGTCGTTGGACACGTCATCGTATTCCAGCAACTGCTTGCGCATGTCAAAGTTGCGGGCCTCCACCTTGCGCTGCGCGCTTTCAATGCTGCGGGTCACAATGCCCGCTTCAATGGCTTCGCCATCGGGCATCTTCAGGCGATCCATGATGGCCTTGACGCGGTCACCGGCAAAGATGCGCATCAATGCGTCATCGAGGCTCAGGTAGAAGCGCGACGAACCAGGGTCGCCCTGGCGTCCCGAACGGCCACGCAACTGGTTGTCGATGCGGCGTGATTCGTGGCGCTCAGTGGCGATGATGCGCAGACCGCCCAAGCCTTTCACATGCTCGTGCTCAATCGTCCATTGCGCTTTGAGCGCGGCAATCTTCGCTTCCTTGGCATGCGCATCGAGGGTGGCATCCGTCTCCACCGCTTCAATAGCCTTCTCCATATTGCCACCCAGCACAATGTCGGTCCCGCGACCGGCCATATTCGTGGCAATGGTGATCATCTTGGCGCGCCCGGCCTGGGCAATGATCGTCGCTTCGCTGGCGTGCTGCTTCGCATTCAAAACCTGGTGCGGTAGTTTTTCTTTTTCCAGCAACTGCGCAATGATTTCCGAATTTTCAATCGATGTTGTACCCACCAACACCGGCTGCCCGCGCTCATAGCACTCCCGGATGTCCATGATGGCGGCTTCGTATTTTTCGCGCGTAGTTTTGTAGACGCGGTCCAGCTGGTCTTCACGGCGGCTGATACGGTTCGGCGGAATCACCACCGTCTCCAGGCCATAGATCTCCTGAAATTCGTAGGCTTCGGTATCTGCGGTACCGGTCATGCCCGCAAGCTTGCCGTACAGACGGAAATAGTTCTGGAAGGTAATGGAGGCAAGCGTCTGGTTCTCTGCCTGGATCTGCACGCCTTCTTTGGCCTCCACCGATTGGTGCAAGCCATCGCTCCAGCGACGACCCGTCATCAAACGGCCGGTGAACTCGTCGACGATGACGATCTCACCCTCCTGCACAACGTAATGCTGATCACGGTGGTACAGGTGATGGGCCCGCAACGCCGCATTCAGATGGTGCATCAGCGTAATGTTGGCTGGGTCATACAGGCTGGAGCCCGCAGGGATGAGGCCCATTTCTGCAAATATTTGCTCAGCCGTCTCATGGCCGCGCTCGGTCAGGAATACCTGATGGCTTTTTTCGTCCATCGTGAAATCGCCGGGCTTGGTGACGCCCTCGCCCGTGCGTGGATCAGCTTCACCTTCTTGCTGGACCAGACGTGGAATCGCCTTTTTGATGGCAAGGTAGATATCGGTATGGTCCTCGGCCTGGCCGCTGATGATCAGGGGCGTGCGTGCCTCATCAATCAAGATGGAGTCCACCTCGTCAACGATGGCGTAGTTCAGACCACGCTGAACCCGATCGGCCACCTCGTAAACCATGTTGTCACGCAGGTAATCAAAGCCGTATTCGTTGTTGGTGCCGTACGTGATATCCGCACGGTAGGCCGCCTGCTTGACTTCACGCGACGCTTGCGGCAAATTGATGCCCACCGTCAGGCCCAGAAAGTTGTACAGCCGCCCCATCCACTGTGCATCGCGGCTGGCGAGGTAGTCATTGACGGTCACCACGTGGACACCGTTTCCAGTCAAGGCGTTGAGGTAAACCGGCAGCGTCGCCGTCAGCGTCTTGCCTTCGCCCGTTCGCATTTCAGAAATCTTTCCGTTATGCAATGACATACCACCGAGAAGCTGCACATCAAAGTGCCGCATCTTCATCACGCGCTTGGAACCTTCGCGCACAACGGCAAAGGCTTCCGGCAGGATGGCGTCCAGCGTTTCGCCTTTTGCGACGCGGTCCTTGAATTCTTGTGTCTTGGCGCGCAAGGCCTCATCCGTCAGGGACTCGAGCGTGGGCTCCAATGCGTTGATGCGCGCTACCGTACTGCGGTACTGCTTGAGCAACCGGTCATTGCGGCTGCCGAAAATTTTGGTCAGGATATTGGTGGCCATGCATGCAAGACTGGCCTGCTACCCCGTATGGGCGGCAGAACAGCGCAGTCCTTTGTTCTGTTCGGATTGAAATGGGGGTTAGCCAGCCGATTGCAAGACGCGTACGTCCGGCAATTTGTTCCGCTAACCCAAACCCCGGATTTTAGCGTTGTACCGGGGCCGGTAATATTCCGGATGCCGGGGCCTGGTTGTGCGTCGCAGTTACCGGCAATTTGGCCTGTGCCGTCTGGGCTGCCGGAATGTTGCGCCCTGCGTTCAGGAACTTCTGCGGGTCCTGCGGCACACCCTGAACCAGCACCTCGAAATGCAGGTGCGGACCAGTCGATCGGCCCGTGGTGCCTACTTCTGCAATCTTCTGTCCGCGCTTGATCAGATCGCCTTTTTTGACATACACGCGCGAGGCGTGGGCGTAGCGGCTGATCAGGTCATTGCCGTGGTCAATTTCGATCATGTTGCCGTACTGCGGGTGAAACTCCTGCGTTACCACCACCCCGCCCGCTGCGGAATAAATCGGAGTGCCAGGCTCAGCCGGGAAGTCCAAGCCTGTGTGTAAAGCCGAACGACCGGTAATCGGGTCGATGCGCCAGCCAAAGATGGAGCCGAGATTGGCCGTTTGCACCGGTGTCTGCGTTGGCACCATCATCTTCTTGACCTTTTGCTCAAACAAGCGGGATTCAATCACGGTCATCACGTCCGTGTGCTGATTGGCTACCCTGTCCAACTGATCCAGTGTCGCCTGCAACTCCTCCAGTGTTAGATCGCGTCCAGAGACCAGCATGCCCCCCTGCCCCGGCACTATTTTGATGTCGGCAGGATTGATGCCAGCCAATCCGGAGACGCGCTCACCGAGCGATTCCAGTTGCAGCATCTTGGCCTGCATCTCACCGAGTTTCTTGGCCAAGACTTCGATGTTTTCGCGCGTGAACTTGTCACGCTGTGCGAATTCGTCCTTGATGACAAACCGGACCACCGTACCAATGACTGGCCAACCATCCCTGGCGCCTTTCAAAAGAATCCAGTGGTAGACGCCGGCGGACACCAACATCAATGCAATGCAAAGACTCGCCAACACCATCACCAGTTGGCCCCCACTCAGATGAATTGCACGGCTTTTGGCCATCCATGCATCCGTGATAATCAACTGCATCTCTTCCCTTTCCTTGTCCTCAAGCCCATGACACGCCGCAACCATTCCGTCACCGTCATGCAGGCCACCGAAGAGTCTCCGACACTCGCGCGGCTGGCTGCGCTGGCCACCGACTCAGGCGCACGCCTGAAGGCCATTGAGCCCCTGATCCCGGCAGCTTTGCGCGCGCGCGTCAAACCTGGTCCCATCGATGGAACGCAGTGGTGCCTGATACTGGAAAACAATGCGGTTGCGGCAAAAATCCGGCAACTTCTACCATCTCTGGAGGCACATCTGCGCACAGAAGGCTGGGAGGTTACCGCAATTCGCTTGAAGGTACAAACGTCGCACAACACCTGAAACGCGTGTTGTGGAAAAAGAAATGGTGCCGCTTGTCGGATTCGAACTGACGACCTACCGCTTACAAGGCGGT
>JAYWAV010000263.1:0-11502 GCA_043782015.1 Rhodoferax sp.
CCGCCGTGACGCAGGCTATCCCCGCTTGGCGCGATGGCGATAACGCACGTATCGCCACATTGAACAGCTGGGTTCTGCAAACCCGCGAGAGCAGCGAGCTGCGCGCACAGACCGAGCAGATGGGCAAGAGCCTGCTCGAATGGCTGCGCAACCACACGACGGCCACGCCCGCGCAAATCGCCGTGCTCGCGGGCCTGGCCCCCACCTACCCCATCGCTTTCGCGCTGGCTGCCAGCGCGACACAAGCGCCGGTGCGCGAATGCCTGCTGGCCTATGCGTTTGGTTGGGCCGAAAACATGACGCAAGCTGCGATCAAGTCTGTCCCGCTGGGCCAAAGCGCGGGCCAGCGCATACTGTCCGCGTTGACCGCCGAAATCCCTGCGGCCATTGACCACGCATTGAGCGTGACCGACGACAACCGGCAAGCTTTCTCCCCCATGCTGGCCATTTTGAGTAGCCAGCACGAAGTTCAATATTCGAGGCTTTTCAGGTCGTAATGGGCCTCTAGCGCCCGTCCCGCTTGCGTAAGCAGCTCACTAATTTATAGCAAACAAAATGTCCGCACTCCACCACATCGCCAACCGCACCAAGAATTTACCGCCCCTGCGTGTAGGCATTGGCGGCCCTGTCGGCTCCGGCAAGACCACGCTTTTGGAGATGCTGTGCAAGGCGATGCGTGAGCAATACGATCTGGTCGCCATCACCAACGACATCTACACCAAGGAAGACCAGCGCCTGTTGACGGTGAGCGGCGCGCTGTCTGCCGACCGCATCATGGGCGTGGAGACCGGCGGCTGCCCGCACACCGCCATCCGCGAAGACTGCTCGATCAACCTCGAAGCGATCGACCGCATGCTGGAAGACCACCCCAACGCCGACATCGTGTTTGTGGAGAGTGGCGGCGACAACCTGGCCGCAACCTTCAGCCCCGAGCTGAGCGACCTGACGATTTATGTGATTGACGTAGCCGCAGGCGAGAAGATTCCGCGAAAAGGCGGTCCCGGCATTACCAAGAGTGATTTGTTTGTCATCAACAAGACCGACCTGGCGCCTTACGTGGGCGCCAACCTGGATGTGATGCGGCTTGATACCACCCGCATGCGCACCACGCCCAAGGGCCTCAAGCCTTTTGTGATGACCAACCTGAAGACGCTCAGCGGCTTGCAGGAAGTCATTGCCTTTATCGAGACCAAGGGCATGCTCAAAGCCGCCTGAAGACCGGGCGACGTGCAGCAGTTAGAATACGGGCCTCTGGAAGCTTGGCCGAGCGGTTTAAGGCACCGGTCTTGAAAACCGGCGAGGGTTTATCCCCTCCGTGAGTTCGAATCTCACAGCTTCCGCCAGACAATGAAGAAAAAATGGGCCGCGAGGGCCTGTTTTCATTTGCAAATGCCGAGAACACTCCGCGTAATTGACTCCATCTACTCCACATTCTCAGGGATTCCACTAGTCGCGCCATAGGCCACCTGAGACATTGCATCGGCTTGTGCGCAGCACTGCCTGAAATATTCCTCTAGATCAGAGTGATAGCCCGCCCCGTGCAAACTATGAAATTCGTCGTAGAGGATTTTGTAATAGTAGAAACACGCCTCTAATGCCAAGTCAAATTTAGGATGATTTTGTACCTTGGAATCTTTGACTCTATGGGCGATGAAATCATTGCGATAGCCTGTCATCGTCTTCCAATAGGCCGCCCAATCTTCTGACGACACGCTTAGTCGCTCCATCAGACCGGTACGAAAGCCCGCATGGTCACTGACGTAATGCTTCCAGTGAGTTTCATTTTCATCCGTTCCAAAGACCTTGGTCCACTCCAGAATGGCGATGTCAAATAAGTTGTTGCTAACAAGGATCCAATAGTTCTGATGAAAGTCGTTCTGCATTGCCAGCAAGGAGCGATAGTGCGCAACGTTCCGCACTACGTACACTAAAGAGAACATTTGATCCGCTAGATCTGCGATTCGTTGGTGCATGGCATCTCCTTATGGCAACGACGCCAACTCCTGCTCCACCCTCTCATACTCCGAGATCACCTGCGCGCCCATCAGCAACAGGATGGCCATGATTTCCATGCAAAAGAGCATCACGACCGCTGTGGTGAGCGAGCCGTAGACCACGCTGGCTTTGGACAGGTGGGTGAAATACCAGACGAGCAGGTGACGGATGATTTCCCACAACACCGAGGCCGCGAAGCCGCCGATCAGCGCGTGGCGCAGTGGCATGCGGCCTACGGGCAGCGTGAGGTACAGCACGGCGACGATCACGGTTTCCACGCAGACGCCGAACACGTAGAAGAAAAAACCCGACACGCCGACCAGCGGCAATTCAAAGCCGAACAGAAATATGCTGTCTTGTGACATGGTCTGCAAAGCGGTGGTGACCAGCGTGACCGCCAGCAGCGCCACACACAGCATTGCGACAAAGCAGTAGGGCAATATGGCGGACACCAGTGCGTGCCGCTTCTTCGCGGTGCCGCGGTGCGGAAAGATGATGGCCATCGCTTTTTCCAGCAGGCCAAACAGCAGCGAGCTGAAGAACAGCAGCGTCACGCCGAGCACCACGCCCAGCGCGACGCGGTTGTCCAGAAAATTGGAAAGATCTTTCACCACGGCCTTGGACTGGCTAGGCACCAGCCATTCCAGATAGCGGCCCAGCGCCTCCAACACGGCGGCCTGGCCCACCCAATGCGACAGTAGCGTCACCGACAGAATCAGCAGTGGCACCAGGCTCAGCAACGCGTAATACGCGATGGCACCGGCCATCAGCATGCCCTGGTTCTTGAAGAAGCCACGCACGGTGCGCAACGTGAACTCAAACGGATGCGTGATGATGTGCTGCGTGGCTTTGCTCAGCAGCAGCGAGGAGAGTCGCGGGTGGTTCAAATCGACCCGCCCGTTGGCTGGTCCGTCAAAATGTTGTCCAATCGCCCTTTGCACTGGATGAGACAGGGGCTTTCAGAGCGCGGAGACGTTGCTTGGGCTCCGAGAACGCGGGTAAAGACACTGTGGCCGAACGCTCCTGGGACGGGAGGTCCATGTCGCCAGGACTCAGCTTGAAAACCGCCACCGCCAGCACCAGTTCCTGCGCCTGGCTTTTCAGGCTGGATGCCGCGGCCGCCATCTGCTCCACCAGAGCCGCGTTTTGCTGCGTCGCCTGGTCCATCTGCGTAACCGCTTCGCCCACCTGGGACACACCCGCTGCCTGCTCGCTGCTGGCTGCACTGATTTCACCCACGATATCGGTCACGCGGCGGATGGATGTCACCACTGCGGTCATGGTGGCGCCGGCCTGATCAACCAGCGCGGTGCCGCGCTCGACTTTCTCGACACTGGCGGTAATCAGACCCTTGATTTCTTTGGCAGCGTCGGCACTGCGGCCCGCCAGGGAGCGCACTTCTGACGCAACCACCGCAAAGCCGCGACCCTGCTCTCCCGCGCGGGCTGCCTCCACGGCGGCGTTCAGCGCCAGGATGTTGGTCTGAAAGGCGATCCCGTCAATGACACTGATGATTTCCGCAATTTTGCGGCTGGATTCGTTGATACCCCGCATGGTGTCAACCACCTGACTCACCACTTCACCACCTTGCACCGCCACACTGGATGCGCTTTGGGCCAATTGATTGGCCTGGCGCGCATTGTCAGCGTTGTGCTTGACGGTGCTGCCAAGTTGCTCCATCGAGGCGGCAGTCTGTTCCAGTGCGCTGGCCTGGGACTCGGTGCGCGACGAGAGATCCTGGTTGCCCTGCGCGATTTCGGCACTTGCGGTGGAAACATATTCACTGCTTTGCCGGACATTGGCGACCACTGCACCCAGATTGGTTTGCATGTCCTTGAGTGCCATCAACAGCCGTGACAACTCATTGCTACCCGAGGTCACAATCGGCACCGTCAAATCGCCCTGGGCGACCGCCTGGGCAACGGCTACTGCCGTATTCACCGGCACCGTGATTGCCCGCGTAATCACAACCGCCGCAGCCAGACTGGCGATCAAGCTCACCACGATCGCGATCAGGATAGTGCGGTTGATCTGGCTCAAGCCGTCTTCCGCCGCACTCCCGGACACAGCCATCAGTTCCTCCTGAAATTTCACCAGGCTGCCCATGACAAGGACATACTGGTCCTGCATGGGCTTCATTTCGGCCAGCAGCAAGGTCTTCGCCAGCTCCTGGTTGCCCGATGCCATCTTGGAAATAAAGCTGGTCTGCAACGGCACGAACTTGCCGCGGATATCTGCCAGTTGCGCCAACAGCGCCTTGCCTTTTTCTGTGGTGATCCTGGCCTTCAGTTCGTCGACGATGGCAGCGTTGCGTTTACTGCGCGCCTCGATCGTCTGTATTTCCTTCTTGATGTCATCCGCATCACTCATCAGAATCAGGTCGCGCTGGGAAGATCCGTTATTGATAACGTTCTGGCTGAATTCCTGCAGCATGGCCACTTTTGGGTACCGGTCCTCCATGACCAGCCGGAACGCACCCCCCACGTCCTGCGCACGCACGTACAGCGCGCCGCAGATCAGGACAATCAGCAACGCCATGAAGCTGAAGCCAATTTTCAACTGGGTAGAAATTTTGATATCCGACATTTGCATAGGACCTCGCAATCGTTTCTTCTCACCACGAACCAATGGCACCGTTCGCACCCGGTCCCATGATCACGGGTGCCGCGTTGACAGATGCTACCAGTTCACCCCACGAAATGATGGTGGCGTCGGCTACCAATAGCGCCTGCTTGTCAGGCCCACAAGTCCAGCGGCGGATCGGCCACCACCGCGCGCAGGATGTCGGAGCGTGACACGAAGCCCTGTACCAGCCCTGCCTCATCGACCACCGGCAGGCCGGGCAAACCGGTGTCCAACAGCACGCGGGCAACGCGACGGATGTCGGTATCGGCGGCCACGCTGGGTACAGGCGACCACATGACATCGGTCACGCTTTGCGCGAGCAGCGCGCGCCATGCGATGGCGTTGCTGTCGGGTGTGGGAAGGCGGTCTTGCCGGGTCAGGTCGGCGCGCGACAGCAGGCCGATCAGCATCTGACTTTCATCAATCACCGGCGCCTGGCCAATGCCTTTTACAGCCAATAATTTCCACGCTTGCTCCACCGTAGCAGTGCCTGGCAGCGTGATGACATTGCGTGTCATGACGTCGCTGACCACGGTTAGTGGGTGGCGTTCCGGGTCCGGCTTGCTGGTTTGTGCATAGGAGAGCACCGCGCTGCGGTGCGCGGTGTCCAACGGCAATGCGTGACCTGCGGCGGATTGCAGGTTGTTGGAGAAGGAGTCTCGGCCGTCCTGGCCAATGGGCTGGATGGCGCGGGTACGCGCCGCGGCGCCAATGGACGGAACCTGGCGCAGGTCTTCCATGGAACCCTGGAATATGCGACCGCCTTTGCCGAATACCGAGAACATTGCGCCTCCTGACCGTCAGCGCTGGCACACCGGAATGGTGCGTCAGTCAATTTGCAATTTGCCGCCGGGCCGCCCCAAGGCAAATTAGACCCCTCGGGGGGCAGCGACCCGCGCAGCGGCGGAGCGTGGGGGCTATTCTTGCAGGAAAAGCTCCTGCAAGTCACTCAAAAAATCAAAGCCACGTTGCGAGGGGCGCACCCGCGCGAAGTCGCGCTCCAGCAAGCCCTTGCGTTCGCCTTCCTGCAGGGCGGCTTCAATGCTGCTCAACGGCAGGCCGGTGCGCTCCATAAAGTCTTGCAGGCCAAAGCCGTTGCGCAGACGCAGCGCATTGAGCATGTATTCAAACGGCAGCTCGGCGCGGGACACTTCTTCTTCCTGCGCAATAGGCACGCCCGCAAGCGCCTTCTCCATGTAAAGCCCCGGCTCGCGATAGCGCACCTGACGCACCACGCGGTGCGCGAAGCTGAGCTTGCTGTGCGCGCCCGCGCCAATGCCGAGGTAGTCGCCAAACTGCCAATAGTTCAGGTTGTGCTTACAGCGGTGGCCGCTCTGCGCATAAGCCGAGACTTCGTAGCGCTCCATGCCTGCGCCGCCGGTAGCCTCGGTGATGCGGTCCAGCATCGCGTAGGCGGTGTCGTCTTCGGGGATGACAGGCGGGAACTTGGCGAAGTAGGTGTTGGGCTCGATGGTGAGGTGGTAGATGGAGATATGCGGCGGCGCGAATTGCAGCGCGATGGCGATGTCTTCATCCAGCTGCGCCATCGTCTGGCCCGGCAGCGCGTACATGATGTCCAGATTGAAGGTGTCAAACGATGCCGCCACTTCTTCCACCGCCGCCAGCGCCTGCGCGCGGTCGTGCACACGGCCCAGCGCTTTCAGGTGCGCGTCGTTGAAGCTTTGCACGCCGACCGACAGCCGCGTGACCCCCGCGCTGCGATACCCACGAAAGCGCTCTTTCTCAAAGGTGCCGGGGTTGGCCTCCAGCGTGATTTCGCAGGCAGGCTCCAACTGCAGTCGGGCGCGGATATCGCCCAGAAGGCGGTCAATCGCCGCAGGTGAAAACAGGCTCGGCGTGCCGCCGCCAATAAAGATGCTGTGGATATGGCGGCCCCAGATCAGCGGCAGCGCGGATTCCAGATCGGCGATCACCGCATCGATGTAACGCTGCTCGGGCATCTCGGCTGAGCGCATCTCGTGGGAGTTGAAATCGCAGTACGGGCATTTTTTCAGGCACCACGGCAGATGCACGTACAGCGACAACGGCGGCAATGCGGAGAGCTGCAACATACCGGGGCGCATGTAGTGCTGGATATCGCGCACCGGTGGTGGCGCGTCAACAGCAGGGGCGATGGGAATCACCGGCATGCGATTCAGACGGCGTGCAGCCAGTTGTCGCGAATCAGCGCAACCATGGCCTTCGCAGAGCGGCCGCGGTGGCTGTGCGCGTTCTTGACGTCGGTGGGCAGTTGCGCAAAGGTCTTACCAAATTCGGGAATCCACATCACCGGATCAAAGCCAAAGCCGTTGGTGCCCACCGCAGCGGGCGCAATCTCGCCGTGCACTTTTCCGACCGCAATCAGCGGCTCCGGGTCCAGCGCCGAGCGCACCGCTACGAGCGTGCTGACCATCGCAGCGCGGCGGTTGGTGATGTCTTTCATCTGCTCCAGCAGCGCAATGACGTTGTTGTCGTCGCTCTTGGCGTAGCCAAACTGGGTGGCATAGTAGGCGGTGTCTACGCCCGGCAGGCCGCCAAACGCGTCGATACAGATGCCTGCGTCATCGGCAATGGCGGGCAGGCCGGTGTGCTGTGCGGCGTTACGCGCTTTGGTCAGCGCGTTTTCGACAAAGGTGCGATACGGCTCGGGCGCTTCAGGCACACCGAGATCGCCTTGCGCAATCAGCTCGCAACCCAGCGGCGTAAACATGGCTTGCAGTTCGGCCAGCTTGCCGCGGTTGTTGGATGCCAATACGATTTTCATTTTCAAATTCCCTTGCGGGACAGATTTTTAGCTCTGTACCCAACATGCTAGTGGGACGCCCGCAGAACGTGCGTGAGCAGCTACTATTTTGATAGTGACTCGCGTTGCAAGGTCATCAGCTCGCCGATGCCTTTTTCGGCCAGTGCGAGCAGTTGGTCCATCTCTTTACGGGTAAAGGCAACGCCTTCGGCCGTGCCCTGGACTTCGACAAAGTGGCCAGCGCCAGTCATCACCACGTTCATGTCGGTGTCGCAGGCGGAGTCTTCGGTGTACTCCAGATCCAAGAGCGGCGTGCCTTCGACAATGCCCACGCTGATGGCGGCGACTTGCGCCGTGATGGGTGTCTCCGTGATCTTGCCGGCCTTCAGCAAACCGTTGACAGCGTCTTGCGCGGCCACGAATGCGCCAGTGATCGCGGCGGTACGCGTGCCACCGTCGGCTTGCAACACGTCGCAATCGAGATGGATGGTGCGCTCACCGAGCTTCTTCAGATCAAACACGGTGCGCAACGAGCGGCCGATCAGGCGCTGGATCTCCTGCGTGCGGCCGCTTTGCTTGCCCTTGGCGGCTTCGCGGTCGCTGCGGGTATGTGTGGCGCGCGGCAGCATGCCGTATTCGGCCGTGACCCAGCCCTCACCGCTGCCGCGTTTGTGCGGTGGTACTTTCTCTTCGACCGACGCGGTGCACAGTACCCGCGTACCGCCAAACTCGATCAGCACCGAGCCTTCGGCGTATACGGTGAAGCCACGGGTGATGCGCACAGCGCGCAATGCGTTCGCGGCGCGTGCGCCATTGCGGACAAATTCAGTCATGCGGACAACCTCAAAAGAGAAACGGGCGAAACGAGCGCGTCAGGATTTTTTGGCGGCAGAGCGACGGATCGCTGCGTTGATTTCGGCGATGGAGCGTTCGATGGCCTCATCGTCCAGATCGTCGACCGTAGAGTCCAGCCAGCCAGCCTGCACGGTAGAGGCGAACACGCCTTCATCGATGCTCTCGGTGGTGATGCTGCCGCGGGTGGAGACAAAGGTGTCGGGGGTTTCCCACTCCATCGCAATCAGCGTGACGTTGTCGCTGTGCGAACCGGCTTTCAGCAGAGCCCGCTCGACCAGATCGGGCGCGGCGGCGGCTACCGGCTTTTGCGTCAGGTGGTACACGATGTCGGCATCGTCCAGCGAGCCCCACAGTCCGTCGGAGCACAGCATGATGCGGTCGCCCTGCTGCAGCTGTACCGGGCCAGTCACATCAAACACCGGTTTGGTGGGCGAGCCCAGGCAGGTGTAGAGCACGTTGCGGTTGAAGCCTTCGGGCAGCGGCGCATGCGGACGCGCCGCTTGTTGCTGCTCAGAGTAAGAGTGATCGCGCGTTCGCGCTAGCAATTCACCCTGGCGAACCATGTACAAGCGCGAATCGCCGCAATGCAACCAGGTCGCCGCGCCTCCCTGCACGATAGCTACGACCAGCGTAGTGCGTGGCGTATCCGGCAGCCCCTTTTCGGCAGCGTATTTCAGGATCTGGCGATGCGCTGCCAGGATGGCCATTTTGAAGAATGTGGGTACGTCTTCAATCTCTGGCCGGGCTTCCTTCTGGTACAACGCGGAGACGGTTTGCAGCGCGATTTGAGCAGCCACTTCGCCTTCGGGGTGTCCGCCCATGCCGTCGGCCAACAAAAACAGGCCAGAACCTTTGGTGTAGCAATACCCCATCCGGTCTTCATTTTTTTCGCGCCCGCCTTTGCGGCTGATCTGAAAGACGGAGAACTTCATTTAGGTTTGACACCTACATTGGTGGGAGCTGCGCTGCCCTTCTTGTCGGCCACCAAGTTGTCAAACTGCATACGCACTTTTTCGGACATGCTGAGCTTGGTGTACTTGCGCTCGCCTTCGCGGCTGAGTTCTTTTTGCAGCGCGAACACCGACTGCGGACGCGACAAAGGGTCCAGCGACATGCACCACTCGACCACCTCAATCAGGTTATCGGAGTAAACACCGCGCAGGCGGGCCAGTGCCATCGCGATGCGGTCTTTTTCCAGGCGCTGTGGCGCTTCGTTGGGCGGGTAGCCTTGCATGCAGGCGTAGATACAGGCGCCAATCGCGTAGATATCGGTCCATGGGCCCATGGACGCATCACGGCGGTACATCTCGGGGGCGGCAAAACCGGGCGTGTACATCGGGCGAATGAAGTTGCCTTCCTTGCTCAGCACTTCACGCGCGGCGCCAAAGTCGATCAACACGGACTTGTTATCGTCGGTGATGAAGATGTTGGCGGGCTTGATATCCAGGTGCAGCATCTTGTGCTGGTGCACGATGCGCAGACCGCGCAGGATTTCGTCAAACAGCGAACGGATGGTGGACTCGCGGAACACCTTGCTTTGCTTGAGGTCACGCGCGGTGACGATGAAGTCCTGCAGGGCGGCGCCCTCCAGGTAGTTCATCACCATGTACACGGTTTCGTTTTCGCGGAAGAAGTTCAGAACGCTCACCACAGACGGGTGGGAGATTTGCGCCAGAGAGCGGCCTTCTTCGAAAAAGCTCTTCAGGCCCAGGCGGTACAGCGACAACTTTTCGGCTTGCACTTGTGGCAGCAACTCTCCGGGCGCACGCGTGGCCAGCGAAGACGGCAGGTATTCTTTGACAGCGACCTGTTGTCCCTCAGGGTCCAGCGCCAGATACACCAGACCGAACCCGCCAGCGGCTACTTTGCGGATGATGCGGTAACCGCCAATTGTGGTATCAGGGGGCAGAGGTGCTGGCTTGACTTTTGACATAGTGTTTCAGCGTGGGCTTCGAAATCTCTTATAAATTGTCTGAACCGGGTTATTCTCGGGGCCGTTCCCTAGTACCCGAGAAACCGCGATGCCAGTTTACAGCATGACTGGCTATGCCAGTGCCCAGCACAGCACAGCCACTGCACCCCCTGATCCCGACAACAAATCCCAGCCTGCGGGCCAGTTGGGGCTGGAAATCCGCTCGGTCAACAGCCGCTTTCTGGATTTGTCATTCCGTCTGCCCGAAGAGCTGCGCCAGCACGAGCCCGCATTGCGCGACTTGCTGATTGCCAAGCTGAAGCGCGGCAAGGTCGAGGTGCGCGGTTCGGTCGAAAGCTTAAGCGCCAGCAGCGTGCCTGACCCCAGCCCCAAACTGCTGCAACGCCTGAACGGCGTACAGGACACGATCAAGTCATGGATTCCGCAAGCGCAGGCGCTGAGCGTGGCCGACGTGCTACGCCTGTGTGCCGCCGAGCAGACCGGCACGCGCGACTGGACGGCCGAGATCAAGGCCCTGGCCGACAAGGTCATCAAAGAGCTGCTGACTGCCCGCCAGAGAGAAGGAGCCCGACTGGCAACCATGCTGCTCGAACGCATTGAGCAACTGCGCGCATTGGCCGCTCAGGCCACGCCATTGGTGCCCCAGTTGGTAACCCAGCAGCGCCAACGCTTTCTGGACCGTTGGAAAGAAGCGATGGCGCTGACCGATGGCGCCACCTTGCCGGAAGCCGCGCAAGACCGGGCTTTGAGCGAAGCCACGGCCTTTGCGATCCGCATTGACGTGGCCGAAGAAATCACCCGGCTGAATTCGCACCTGGACGAGCTCGAGCGCCTGATCAAGAAGGGCGGAGAAATCGGCAAACGGCTGGACTTTTTGATCCAGGAGCTGCATCGCGAGGCCAACACCATGGGTTCCAAATCGGCTGCGCTGGAGCTGACCCACATTTCGGTGGACATGAAGGTGTTGATTGAGCAGATGCGCGAACAGGTTCAGAACTTAGAATAATGCCCAATGGATTACCCCGGAAACCTCTTTGTCGTCGCGGCGCCCAGTGGCGCCGGCAAGTCCAGTCTGGTCAAAGCACTGATGGAGCTGGACTCCCGGGTGCAGCCGTCGGTCTCGCACACCACCCGGCCACCGCGCGGCCAGGAAAAGCACGGGCGTGAGTACTACTTTGTGTCGCCGCAGGAATTTGACGCCATGGTGGCCGCCGATGCCTTTGTCGAGTGGGCCTATGTGCATAACCAGCGCTACGGCACCTCGAAAAAGGCGATTGAAGAACGCATGGCCCAGGGCGCGGATGTGATCCTGGAAATCGACTTCCAGGGCGCCATACAGATCAAAAACATC
>JAYWAV010000264.1:0-4173 GCA_043782015.1 Rhodoferax sp.
GCCTACAAAGCCCGTGTGGTGGCGCAGGCCCAGGGTGATGCGCAACGTTTCCGCTCCGTCTACGCCGAATACCAGAAGGCGCCGCAGGTCACCCGTGACCGCATGTACCTGGACACCATGCAGCAAATTTACGGCAACGTGACCAAGGTGGTCGTGGAGTCGCGTCAGGGCTCCAGCTTGTTGTATTTACCGCTGGAAAAGATTTTGCAGATGAACGGATCGCAGGCGGCTGACAGCAGCGCGCCTGCTAGCCCTGCGGTGCAAGTGCTGCCACCCGCCAACATCACGGGCGATGCCCGCAGCCGCGATGCCTCCCGCACGCGTGAGCGCGACGTGCGCTAGGAGCTATAAATGAATCGTTTAGGTTTTATCTTTTCTTCGCTGCTGGTCGTTCTCGCGCTGGCCAGTTCTACTTTGTTCGTGGTGGACCAGCGCCAGTTCGGCGTGGTCTATGCGCTGGGACAGATCAAGGAAGTCATCACCGAACCAGGCTTAAATTTCAAGCTGCCGCCACCGTTCCAGAATGTGTCCTATATCGACAAGCGCCTGTTGACGCTGGACAGCACCGATGCTGAGCCCATGCTGACCGCAGAAAAGCAGCGTGTGGTGATTGACTGGTACGTGCGCTGGCGCATTACCGAGCCGACCGAATACATCCGTAACGTGGGTTTGAACGAGACCGCGGGCGCCCAGCAGTTGAACCGCGTGGTGCGCAATGCGTTCCAGGAAGAGATCAACAAGCGCACCGTCAAGGAGCTGCTGTCCTTGAAGCGTGAAGCGCTGATGTCTGATGTAAAAGCCGAAGTGCTTGAAAAGGTGCGTGGTGCCAAGCCCTGGGGCGTGGACGTGGTGGATGTGCGCATTACCCGCGTGGACTATGTGGAAGCGATTACCGAATCGGTGTATCGCCGTATGGAAGCCGAGCGCAAGCGCGTAGCCAATGAACTGCGCTCTACTGGTGCGGCCGAAGGCGAAAAGATTCGCGCCGATGCAGACCGCCAGCGCGAAGTGACGATTGCCAATGCCTACCGCGATGCGCAGAAGATCAAGGGTGAGGGCGATGCCGAGGCCGCCCGAATCTACGGAGAGGCCTTTGGCAAAGACCCGCAGTTCGCCCAGTTCTACCGCAGTCTGGACGCCTACAAGGCCAGTTTTACAAACAAGAGCGACGTGATGGTGCTGGACCCTGCATCCTCAGAATTCTTCAAGGTCTTCCGAAATGGTGGATCTTCAGGTGGCTCCGTGGTTGGCGGCAGCAAGAGATAAGTTTCAAAAATGCTGGATAGCGACGTCCTTTGGCTGGCACTGGCCCTGGTGCTGATTTTTGAGGGATTGTTTCCTTTTTTGTCACCCACGGGTTGGCGGCGCATGTTCGCGCAGTTGCTGCAACTGTCGGACGGGCAAATCCGTTTCTTCGCATTATTGAGCCTGGTCAGTGGCATGCTGCTGATCTGGAGCCTCGCTCCCTGAGCTGCGAGCCAGAAATCGGGCGTTAAGCCCGGTAAAATCGCAGTTTTAATAGCTGCTCCAAATCCATGTCTGCTTGGGTCCTCCCGGATCACATTGCCGATGTGCTGCCTTCCGAGGCGCGCCACATCGAAGAAATACGTCGAGACCTCCTGGACATGGCACGCTGCTATGGCTATGAGCTCGTCATGCCGCCGCTTTTGGAGCATCTGGAGTCGCTGCTGTCGGGCACTGGCGAAGCGCTCGATCTGCAAACTTTCAAACTGGTAGACCAGCTCTCGGGCCGCATGATGGGTCTACGTGCCGACAGCACGCCCCAGGTTGCCCGCATTGACGCCCATTTGCTGAACCGCGCAGGCGTCACCCGTCTTTGCTACTGCGGGCCGGTACTGCACACCCGCCCGGGCGGCCCGCACGCCACGCGTGAACCACTGCAGTTTGGCGCCGAAATTTACGGCCACAAAGGCCTGGAAGCCGATCTGGAAGTACTGACGCTGGCGCTGGACGCCATGCGCGCGGCCCGCATAGACGGCATCCGGGTCGATCTTGCAGATGCTCGCATCGTGCATTCGCTCGTCGCACAGGCCGGTCTGGACGCTGCCACCACCGCAATGCTGCATGCCGCACTGGCGGCCAAAGACATCAGCGAAATCCGCTCCCATACCCAGTCCGCACCCCCGGTAATCTCCAAAGCGTTGGTCGATTTGACGCACCTGTATGGCGATGCGTCAGTGCTGAAAGAAGCTTCCAAGGTATTGCCCGCTCTGCCAGGCATTCAAGACGCGTTGTCGCATCTGCAATGGCTGGCGGGCCATGTGGAGGGTGCACAGGTGTCGTTTGATCTGGCCGATCTGCGTGGCTATGCCTATTACAGCGGCGCGATGTTCTCTATGTATGCGCCGGGCGCCTGCGATGCCCTGGCCCGCGGTGGCCGCTATGACGCTGTCGGTGCGGTGTTTGGCCGCAACCGCCCGGCGGTAGGCTTTAGCCTGGACATCAAGGCGCTTGTTGAAGTGGCGAAGAAGCCGCCTCTGCGCGCCGCCGTCCGCGCGCCATGGGGCGAAGAGGTTGCACTGCGCGACGCCGTTGCAGCTTTGCGCAAAGCAGGCGAAACGGTGGTCTGCGTACTGCCTGGGCATGAGAGCGAAGTCGATGAATTTCTATGTGACCGCGAGCTGGTCACTGCCGCTGGTCAATGGGTCGTGAAAACAACATGAAAACTTTGCGGGACAGACCGGAGCTGCGCGACGCTCTGTCCTCAATTAATTAGGAAAGCAATGAACACAACCAAAGGTCGTAACGTAGTCGTCGTCGGTACCCAGTGGGGCGATGAGGGCAAGGGCAAGCTGGTCGACTGGTTGACCGAAAGCGCGCAAGGCGTAGTGCGCTTCCAGGGGGGCCACAATGCGGGCCACACGCTGGTCATCAACGGCGTGAAAACCGCGCTGCACCTGATCCCCAGCGGCATCATGCGCCCGGGCGTGAAGTGTTACATCGGCAATGGCGTGGTGCTGTCGGCGGCCAAGCTGTTTGAGGAAATCGAAGGCCTGGAAAAAGTCGGCGTTGAACTGCGTTCGCGCCTGCGCGTCTCTGAGGCCTGCCCGCTGATCCTGCCGTTCCACGCAGCGTTGGACGTAGCCCGCGAAGCGGCGCGAGAGAAGGGCGGCAATGCCAAGATCGGTACTACCGGTCGCGGCATCGGCCCAGCCTACGAAGACAAGATCGCCCGCCGCGCGCTGCGCGTGCAGGACCTGAAATACCCTGAGCGTTTTGCGAACAAACTGCGCGAACTGCTGGACCTGCACAACCATGTGCTGATCAGCTACCTGGGCTCTGCCGCGTTTGACTTCGGCCCCACGTTGGCGCCTTACATGAAGGATGGCAAGGTGCTGTTTGAGCCGGTCTACGCCGAAGCCATGCGCCACGCAGAACTGTTGAAGCCCATGATGGCCGACGTATCGCGTGAACTCAACGACGCGCACGAGCACGGTGCCAACCTTCTGTTCGAAGGTGCGCAAGGCACGCTGCTGGATGTGGACCACGGCACCTATCCGTATGTGACCTCCAGCAACTGCGTGGCGGGCAACGCTGCAGCTGGCGCGGGTGTCGGCCCCGGCATGCTGCATTACATCCTGGGCATTACCAAGGCGTATTGCACCCGTGTGGGTGGCGGCCCGTTCCCGACCGAACTCGATTGGGAAAAGCCAGGCACTCCTGGTTACCACATGAGCACCATCGGCTTTGAGAAGGGTGTGACCACCGGCCGCTCGCGCCGTTGCGGCTGGTTTGACGCTGCTCTCTTGAAACGCTCGGCGCAGGTGAACGGCCTGTCCGGCCTGTGCATCACCAAGCTCGACGTACTGGATGGCTTGAAAGAGCTGCTGCTGTGCACCGGCTACGAGCTGGATGGCGAAGTCACCGACATCCTGCCGATGGGTGCCGACGACATCGAGCGCTGCAAGCCGATTTATGAAGTCATGGAAGGCTGGAGCGACAGCACCGTGGGCGTCACGCAATACGACAAGCTGCCGGTGGCTGCGCGTCTGTACCTGCAACGTATCGAGCAGGTGACGGGTGTTCCGATCCATATGGTCTCCACCAGCCCGGACCGCGACCACACTATCATGATGCGTCACCCCTATCTGGCAGACTGAGCTGCCGGGACGCTTTGAATTTAGAGTAAAAATAGGCTGTAGAGCGCATGGA
>JAYWAV010000265.1:0-11484 GCA_043782015.1 Rhodoferax sp.
TGCCCCTGCCCCTGCCCCTGCCCCCAAGCCAGTGGCTGCGAAGCCCGTAGCGGCCAAGCCAGTGGCTCCAAAGGCCCCGGCTGCGACGTTCGGTAAACCTCAAGCCGCGGCGCCGGCGGCACCGGCCAAGGCAGCCACCTTTGGCGGCAAGCCCAAGCCCGCCAGCGCCCCCGCCCCGGCTGCCCCGACCAAGGGGAAGGCCAAGGTTACCGCCGCTCCTGAGCCCGCTGAGGAGGCTGCAGACGTTGAGGCAGCTGACCCCTCAAGTGGTGGCAGCATGGAGTCCGACATCGAGAAGGTGCTTGCTGAACTGAACGCCAACGCCTAAGCCGCACCAGATGGAAGCATTCCTCAAGAGGGTGCTGCCTGAAGGTGGCGACTACGTTGTCATGACCATCGACCCCGCGCAGCCGAAAGGCAAAGATGTGCGGCACGTAAACGGTCTCAGGACCGTGGGGTCGGTGGTCAACGTAGCGCAGCGCCTAAGTCAGCTCCCGGTGCATGTCTATTATGCAGTCGGGTCGTTCGACGGGAACCGCAATGCCCCCAAGGCAAAGCGGTGCCTGTTCCTCGATCTTGACGCTAAGGACTTTGGCTCTAAGGCTGAGACCGGTAAGCAGTTGATGATCTTCTGCCGCACCTTGGGGTTCCCCGTCCCGTCGATAATTGTCGACAGCGGCGGTGGTCTGCATGCGTATTGGGTATTCGACAAGGACATAGACCCGGTGGCATGGAAGGATATTGCCACCAAGCTCAAGCAGAAGTGCACCGAGTTGGCGTTCAAGGCCGACCCGTCCTGCACTGACGACGTGGCCCGCGTACTGCGCATACCCGGTACGTTGAATCATAAGTCGTCGCCGCCCATCGCATGCCGGGTGGTGAGCGACAGTGGCAAAGTCTACGACCCGGCGGCACTGCTGCAGCTTCTAATGCCAGTACAGGTAGGAGCCGCGGCGCTGCTGGCTGGGTCTGTAGGTGATGATCTCGCCAAGCCCGCAGGCGAAACGTATCCCGACATACCGTACTTCGGTGTCGAGATAGCACAACGCTGCGGCATCATGAAGGAAGCCCTCGAGACCGGGGGCAAGGATCACAGTGAACCCCTATGGTCAAACCTGCTTTCATTACTCGCCTTCTGCGAAGATGGCACGGTCGTCGCGCCGCTAGTCTCTCAGGGCCATACGGCGTACGACGAGAAAACCTGCGCCAAGAAGTTCGAATACAAGCTGCAACGCAGGGCCGATGGCCAGCTGAAACCTGTACTGTGCTCCACGTTTGCAACCTACAAGGGCAGCATCTGTTCGACCTGCTCGTACAACGGGTCGATAAGAACTCCCTTGGTCCTTGGCAAGCGGGAGGCCACATCGTTCCTCCCGGCCATCTATCAGATGCGGCCGACCGGGATTTACAAGGTCAAGAAGGGCATCACACCGGAGGAACCCGATACGATCACTCTGGCTTTCCCCTACTCAATAAGTGATGTTGACTTGCTCACGACCGGGGCTGGGTACATGGTCAAGGCCACGTACAGTTCGAACCACAACATGTTCCGCACCGAGATGCCGATCGTACTATTGGCAGACCAAGGCGCTGAACTCAGCAAGACCCTTATGCAGTCTGGAATCATAGCCGGCAACAATCACATCAACGAGTTGAAATTCATCATGACTCACTGGCTCAAGAAACTGCAGGACATCAAAGAGACCACGCGCTCGCAGACTACCAACATGGGTTGGGGTATACGCGCCGGCAAGACTGTCTTTGCCGCTGGGCCAAACATCTTTCACTCTGATGGCAAGACAGACACGTTCACCCACCCTGAGATGCAGCTGCTGAAGGACTACGAACCGATGGGCAAGCGCGAGGCGTGGGATCACGCGGCCTCGGTTGTCATGGCAGACGGACGGCAAGCCATCGCAGCCATCGTACTCACCGCCTTCTCTGCGCCCCTGATGAAGTTCACGGGCGCCGCGGGTATCACATTCAGTGCCTGCTCCACGAACTCTGGCACTGGCAAGACGACGGCGCTAAAGCTGGCACAGGCCGTGTGGGCTCACCCGGTGCGCTCGATGGCCATGCTGGACGATACGCCCAACAGTGTCGCTAAAAAACTGGGGTTCATCAATAACCTGCCAGCGTACTGGGACGAAGTGCGGCTGACATCAGACTTCGCTGCGTTCATCAAGATGATATTCCAGATGGGTCAAGGCAAGGAGAAGGCCCGCCTGACATCGGCAGTCAAACAACAGGAGATGGGAACATGGGAGACAATGATTATTATGGCGTCGAACGAGAGGATCGTCGATCACGTCGATCATATCGTGCGGGCCAGCAATGCCGGACGGCTGCGAGTGTTCGAGGTAACGGTGCCCAAAGTGGCAGACTCCGCAGCCCGTGCGAGCGTTGGCAGAGACATCGAAAAACTCAACACTAATTACGGCCACGTCGGCCAGCAGTACGCCAAGTTCATGGCGAGCAACAAAGATAAAGTCGAACGGCTGGTGCACTTGATACAGGATAAGGTCGTCAAGGACCTCGACGCTTCCCCCGAAGAACGCTTCTGGACTGCGTTCGTTGCATCAGAGCTTGCTGCTGCCAAGCTCGTGACACAGCTTGGCATACTGACAGTGGACTATGAGCGGCTGAAGAAGTGGCTGTACTCAGAGTTCCTGTCGCAGCGGATCGGCGTCAGCAAGAGTTACCTAGCGCCAGAACAGGCGGCGGTGAACGCGGTCATGCAGTTCGCTGAACAGTATCGAGACCAGTTGGTGGTGACGGAGTTCGCCGGTGGCCAGCAGGGGTATGGTGCGCTGCTCGTGCAACCTGTCAACAAGGAGATTGTTGCGCTCCTCGCCCGTCACGACAAGATTCTGCGTATCAAGGAGCGGCCCTTCAAAGAGTGGGTCCACGGCACGCTTCACAACTCACCTACAGTATTGGTCGCAACGCTCATGTCGCTGGGTGTAGCTACTATCAGAAAGGCCAGCGTCACCGCGGGGATCGCAAACACCACGAGCGCCCGCTTCCCGTGCATAGAGATTGACCTGAGCAACAGTCTGTTCGATGGGCTGATCGAGACTTAGTAGTCTTCAGCCTCGTTGATACCGGGGTTGCGCACTGGTTCACCACGGGCAATGTCCTCGTCATTCTGCTTGATCATTTGCGCCCGCCGGAAATCTTTGTAGGTGATCGGGCTACCGGGGTTGGCGTCATTGAAATCGCCAATCTCGTCAGACATAGATTCATAACCGTCCTTCAATGCCCGTCGCATGAGCACAGTCTTACGTGCTGCTGCCTGCTTCTTTACTTCGTATGCCACACGCTGGCGTTCCTGAGCCTCAGCCTCAGACGCCGGCTTAAATCCAATAAGGCGTGACACAGCGCCACCAATGCTGGGATCAACAATCACCGCCCCCTTATCATTTATCTTCCCACCCGTAGCCAGTTGAGAAGCCTTCATGGCATCTGTCAGCAACTTCAGTGGCACCACACTGGTCAGGGCTTGAAACGGTTCACCGTCCTGCATGTGTTTGGTGAAGTCATTCACTGAACTCTGAGCGTACTGAGCCATCGGCCCAGCCAGAGCCATGGCGAAATCCGTCCACGCACCTTTGTCAGAACTCAGAAGATCGGGCATGTCATGGAAAAACAAATCACCCAGACCCATACGGCTCGACAAATCAAACCCCAGCAACCTCGGCAATCCCCGCGCTACAGCCTCACCCGCGTCATGGCCTAGCAAATCTGACATGAACTTGTCGATAGAGTTATCCAGATCGTGGAATTCATTGTCGTCAGCAAACAGTTTCTTCCATGCGTAGTACGCCAACCGGGCGGGCTCAATGACAACCCCCTTCGTGATGCCAGCAAGTAACGCAGTACCCAGCATGACGCCGGCTACCGTCTTCGCCGCCTCGGCGCGCGGCTTCCCTTCTGCCGTGACCATTGCGTGGATATTCGAGTACAGAAGGTGGGCCATCCCCTGCGTGTAGGTACGGAACATCGTGACCGAGTTGGCGCCGGGTACGCGGTTGAGCGCCTTGAATGCACGCGGCTTCTCCCCACCGGAGTAGTCCATGTGGGTCTCACGTACAAAATCTGCGGCCTTGTAGACATCACCACCCGTAAGTTCGAGACCGGCCAGCGCAGTACTGACACGGTTGAACACGTCAGCCATGTGCGGCATGAGTCTGGCATAGTCCATAACCCTGTTGGTGATATGACTGTCGCCTTTGGCCAGATTGCCCAGCTCGTTGGAGAAGCTGGTGCTGATCGCGCCGCGATCCATTATTTGTTTCAGGTGGCTATTCTCGCCCTGCGCCCACTTGCCGAGGTGCGGGTCTTTACGTACAGCAGCAATGACCGCCTGCAGAATATCGTGTGAACCCATCGTGCCCGGCTTGATGTGCGCCAGCATCGCAGTGCGAAACGCCGGACCGCTAACCACATTCATGGCACGACCGAACGCAGCCACCGAGCGGGCGTATCCCCAGCGGGCACCGGCGGTGGGGATAGAGGTCGTGAAGTTCTGCGTCATCCAGATGAACGCATGGCTTGGCGATGCAAGAAAGTTCATGAAGCCAAGTTTTGCAGTGATGCTGTTGAGCGGAGACTTCTGGCCATACTGCGACTGTTCTTGCTGAAGCCGGGCATTGAGTTCAGTCATCACGCGACCACGCTCATAAGCGGTCTTCTGATCGACGCTACTATCTTTCGCGGCCTGACGGACCTTGCCGAGCGCCTCACCCTTGGCGAATACGGAATGAAGTTGGCCGGTGCCCCATGCCAGTGCCTGCGTGTGCGAGGCCCAGTTGCGCAGCATCTCCTCGCCCTTGACGCCGCCAGTGCCTTTGCGCATCAGCTTGGAGCCGGCGTAGGCAGAGCGGGCAGCCATCATCTGGACGAAGGTTGTGCGCAGGGTATCCACCAGAGACTGTGAACCCGCATCGCTTCCGCCACGGTTAATCCGCCGCGAAGCCTCTGCCACCAACTGCTCGATGCCGGCCGATAGCGGCGCTGTTTTGGAACTAAGTATCTTGCTGGTCACCGAGCCCACATTGAAGCCACGATCTGTAAGACGCTGCGCCTCAGCTTCAGCATCCGTCTTGTTTTCGTGCATGCTGGTGTAGTCGATCTTGTAATCAACGCCATGCGTGCCGTCGGGATTTTCAAACGCCGTTGCCTCACTCTCCGGGCTCAGGTCCTCGATTTCCGCGGCGTGCGCCTCGGCGGCCTCCTTGGTCTTGAAGCCTTCCTTAGTTCCTTCCGGGTTGATCTGCACTACGTAGTCACCATGCCGCCCTAGATGGAAGTACGGACCTTCCAGCTGGCTCATAGATGCCAAGGAGTGAAGCCCCTTGATCAACTCGCTGTTGCGATCGCCAACGTCAATGAGCTTCCCGTGGCCGATCATACTTTCGTACTGTTTTCCAGAGCGCACGGAGTACAGAAGCTGGCGTATGGCCAGCGGTACTTCGGTATCCGAGAACGCGCGCAGGGCCGTGTCTATACCGGCATTGCGGTTCTTGCGGGCAGCCCAGTTATTGTAGTCACGCACCTCACCGTAGATGGCCTTCTGCTCGTCGGACATATTGTTCCAACGCTGCTGGTACTCGTCGTACCGTGGGTCGAATTTCGGCATCTTCTGCGTGACTTTCGCATGCTTGTCCTTCGCCACAGTGGGATCAATACCCCAGATGGTGGAGTCCTTCATGAACTCGCCAAGCTGCTTGTTGTCAGCGATGCTCAGCCGGGACCAGCGTTCAGCAATGGGTTTACCACGCTCCATGATTTCGTTGGTGCGACTGTAGCCAGCGGAGTTTGCTTCGTCCAGCTGGCGCAGTGGGTTGGTGGCATCATCGTGCCTACCGAACCAGACCTTACCATCACGGATCAGCTGGCTGGCTGATTTGAGCGGCAGTACCGCGTCACGGATACCACCCAGTACGTTCTTGCGAATGGCATTGTAGGTATCACGCGCCACCTTGGTTGCACGCGCGCCTATGACATCGCGAATCTTGTCCTCATTCTGCAGTGGGCGGGCATCATCCAGCGCCTCGTACATATCCGCGCGGGTACGCGGTACGCTCATGCGCGCCTCCGCGCCTTTGAAGGCCGCGAACTCAGACATGGTTTTGCCAGCCTCTATGGCTGCGTGCATACCCGGAAAGTCGGGACGCTTTATGCCCTCGCGAGCCGCGTGCTGAGCCTCCATGATCTTCCCGGAAATATGGAGCGTGGCATCCAGCAACCGGGCGCTGTCAGGGCGTTTAATGCCGAGCATCTTGCGCACTGCGTTTATCAGCCGGCTCTTGATGCTATCTACCGCCGGCAGCTTCTCGCCGCTAAGAGCGAAGTGCTCTGACTGATTGAGCAAGTCAGAGAACTCACCATTGGTCATCGCCTCTGTAATGTACTCAGCCGAGTTCTTCAGGCCATACAGAATGCGAGCCTCTGCTGTAACTGGTTTGCTAGCGTTGACAACGCTGTCCACCATTTCATCCGGGTACATGCTGCGCAACCGCTTCTCAGCGATACCGCGCAACCGCTCAATTTCCATGGTGTACGGGTGAGTCGGATTGTCATTCATGAACTTGACAGTCGCCGCGTGGATCATCTCGTGTATGAGAGTTATGAGACCCTGCGGACGGGTCAGCATTCCCTCATTGGCTTTAATCTGAATGCCACTTCTCAAACTGTGCATACCGCGAGAGTGATCGCGCCAATCGCCGTGATCGTCTTTGATGCGGGAAACCGACCGCACCACGGTATCCGGTACATGCGCTCGCAACTTCGTCAATAGGTCATGCAGGCCACTGCCCGGTTCAGCCAAGTCGATCATGTGATCGAGGATGCCATGGGTGTACATGTTGGCGCCGGTATCCATGTGGCCAACGAACTGCTTCCACATTCCCGATTCAACCAACTTGCCGTGCAGCTCAGCCCACCCTCTGTTCGCGTTTTTAATAGACGCTGACAGCGGTGAATCGAATCCACCCCTGTCGGTATCGGCGTAGTCGATACCCCTGACGTGCTGTTCCTCCGGGCCTTCCTCGGTATCGCGGGCAGAAGTACCGTGCTCCTCAGCACGCTGAGCGTCGGCCGAGTCCATAATATGCATCACAGCCGTGCGGCCAGTTTCGTCGCCGGGCTTGAACAGATCGTGCACGATGCGCTCAAGATTCGTACGGTGGTACTGCACAGCACCTTCGCCCGACATCTTGTAGTTATCCAGTGCACGCTGCAGCTGCTTCTTCTCGTCTTTGTTCAGCTCGCGCAGGGGGCCTTCCTCGGCCTCCTTCTTCTTGGCGATCTTCACTTCATCTTCGACATCGGCTATGGCCTTGACCTTGCCGACATCCTTGGTCTCTTTCGATTCGCTGCGCTTTTCCGAAGCCTTCTTGATGGCGTCGATCACCCGCTGGCGATCATTGGGTGCAACCTCCAGCTCCGCACCAACATCCTTGAACGTCGGGCGCACGCCGCGCTTCTTGGCCTCGTTCACCACTTCACTCAGCGGGCGATCCTTGCCGCCAGCACTGACGGTCTCACCGGTATCAGGGACTTCTGAGCCGGCATCAGCGCGTTTCGCCACGATGTCGGCCTTCGCCTTGGCAATACGAGCCCTCAGTTTGGTCTGCCTGACATCACCTTCTGGTGCACGCACCGGGGCTTCGCGGCCCTGCAGCTGCTCAGCGGCGGCGCGCAGCTCGGCCGAGTGGGCATCGAGTTCGACGTGGCCCACGCCCTGACCTTTGGTTATTTCCTCGGTGGACTTGTCGCCGAGTTTGATCGCAGCGTTGGCCGCTTCAGTGGCGCGCTGGATGGCAGCGTCATCGGAGATGCCTTTATCGGCAGCGTGGTTGGCCGCGGCCTTGACTATCTGGGCGAACCCCGCCACATCACGCACGCGATCGGCGAGTCCACCTTTGACTTTCTTCTTGGCGATCTTGGCTTCATTGGCCGTGAACGACTTGGCGGCCTTGTCCAGATCGGGGATTGTTTCGCCCTTGGACCGGACGGTCTTGGGTGCCTCGGGCTCAACCGGCTTCGCGGCTTCCGGCGCCGGAAATTCCTGCACCGCGGGTTCAGCAGCGGGCTCAACCGGCTTCGCGGCTTCCGGCGCAGTGGGTTCCGCAGCGGGCTCAACCGGCTTCGCGGCTTCCGGCGCAGTGGGTTCCGCAGCGGGCTGGCTCTCCACAGGAGCCTGCTCAGATGCTTTGAGGTCCTTGCCGACAACCAGTTTGACCTTGCCCTTTTTGGGCACGGGCGTACCCTCTTTGGGTATCTCAGCTGCGGCCGGCGCCGGTGCTGGTTCCTCGCCCATGCCGCCCTTCAGAAGCTCAGCTTTGGCATTCGTTACGGCCTTGGATATCTCGCCGTCTTCGCCCACCAAATGGACAGGGATCATGCCGTCTTTCTCGGCGCCGGCCACCACTACACCGCGCTCGCCGTTGGGCGTGGTCAGCGTTACCCGGTCGCCTGCGGTCAGCGCCGCGCGCCGGGCGACGGCGGCTTCAGGCGTGGTCACGACAGGGGTCTTGCCCTCGGCCACAACCTCAGCAACCTTGGCTGGCACTTCATGCGGTGCCACCATGCTCTCAGTGGCCACAGCGCCCTCTGGGGTGTGACCCTGCACCACGGCAGTCTGGTCGGGAGATTTGCCCTCACCGGCCCCTGTGAACGCCCCAATGACGGCCTGCATATCCCCGATCTTCTTGGCCTTGCCGGCTTTGATCCGCTCGCCTACGTTGGCGAAGATCATGACGCCGCCCTTCCCGTCGAAGTTACTCGAGCTTGGCTTGCCTGCAGCCAGTGCCTTGACACCATCGGCGCCGAGGGCCGCCACGTTGTCGGCAGACAGGTACACGGCCTTGCGGTCGGTGGCCTCGTCGTTCATGTGATCAATCTGGGCTTTGAGGTCGGCCAGCGGCTCGCGCGTTGGGTTGTCTGCCACCACAGGCTTGACAACAACAGGCTTCGCCGCTGCGGCAGTTGGTGTAGTAGCTGCAGCGACGGGGACCGATCCCGGAGGCGGGGGTTCACCACCAGCGGGACCAGCTGGGGCGGGCGCTGCAGACGGCTTGGTCAGATCAGGCGCAGCCGGTACATCTTTGGCCTTGCCAGCGCGCCCCTTGGTTGTAGCCGCAAAGATCGCCTGCATCAGTGCAGTGATCGTGGTCTGCGTCGGGTCCAGCGGGTCGATGTCATCGGCCGCCTTCTGGTACCCCCTGTCAGACAGGATCATCTGCGTCAGTTTTTCGGTGGCCGCGTTCAACGTCACGCCCAGCGGGATACTGGTAACGATTCGCGCGAGCATGCCGGGAAGTTTGGTGACGGCCTTCGGCATAACGGCGGCGCTGATACCGCGAACTGCTGCCAGTGTCTCGGCAGTAGTCAGGTCTTCGCCGCGGTCAATAGATTCTTTGGCGGCGTCCGTAGCCGCGCTTCCCGCGAATGCCGTGATGCCACCGGGTAGTCCACCAAGCATCAGCGGAGTAAGATTTTCGACGGCCCCACTAAGTATCTTCTGCCCAGTGGAGGCGTTCTGATTTGCCTTCCAGTTCTCGCGGGCACCATCGACGTGCTCCTTGAGAAAGTCGAACACTTTGTCAGAGGCTTCACCGCCACCAACCAGATTCGCGGCGCCGGCCACTTCATAACCTAAAAGGTTCGCCAGCGTGAGCGACCCGCGCATCCACGCTTTACCGGTCTCGGCTACCCATCCCGCCTTCTCGGGCGGCAGGGCGGGCAGGGCGGGCGTCGATCCTTCGGGTGGCGCGTTGCCGCCAACAGGGGTTGACCCCGGCGGCGGCGCGTTGGGATCAATGGGTTCTTCGGTAGGCGGCACCTGCTCGGAGCCGCGTGCAGACACGGAGGCGCTATTGTCAGTACGCGAGGCTGGCTCGAACTGCATATTCTGGTCGGGAAAAGCCGACTTCAATGAAGCCTGCGCATCTCCTCGGGCCTGCGAAAGTATTGCCTCAGATGAATCCGGCGTCAGTGTCGACGGTCCACCCGGAAGCGGTATCGCTCCAGCCATGCATCACTCCTCGTTAGCGGTGCTTCCTGCAGCGGGTTCAGAGCCAATATCCTGACCGCTCGACAGCGAAGAAGCAATACGCGGGCTCAGCTTCACTACCTGCCATTCGCCGGTCTGCGGGTTCCATACCGATGCGGTCTTCTTGTCGGGGTGGATCATCACATCAGGTTCTGGCTTCTTGGTCTGCGGGTTGATGTGACTCTTGAACGGCTGCGCCTTGGTGGCGACGTGCCGCTGCGCTGAGTATATCTGCGCGGCGACAGTGGGGGCAGAGTGCGGGTCGATCACACCGATATTCGCTGCACTGATGTTCGCCGCAATGCCAGTGATGGCGGCTTGCGCGGTCTGATCGTCTTTATACAGTCTCATAGGGTCGGACATCAGAACCGGGTTGCGTGTCGACTTACCGGCAACGGGGCTCATGCTCAGGTGCCCTTTACTGTCAAACGCGGGAGCCGTCTCCAGCCCACCTTGGAACTGCAACTGCGCCTCACGACCACCAGCCTCGGCGGCCTTGTATGCCAGCTTCTGATCGACCGCGCCGTTGGCGGCATCTTCTATCAGGAGCGCCGTCTTTTCCTTGTGCTCGTTGGCCAGCGATTCATCCAGCGCACCCTTCGCAGTGTGCAGGTAGATGTTCGCCGCCACACCGCGGGAAGTTGAGTTTGCATTGGTGGCATTGGCACGGGCATTGATAATATCAGCCTTCGCCTTCGCATCTTCGGTAGCGGCCTTTGCGGCTTCGAGTTTCTGCGTAGCAGCGGCTGAGCGGGCAGAGGTGATTATGCCGTTGACTTTCGTCGAGTCCATGATCGACTGGCCCAGCATATTCAGGTGCTGAGCATCGACCGGAATCATGTTGTCTTCCATGACCGGGTTGTGGTTCTTGTCCAGCTCGGGCTTGCCGTCAGGTCCCATCTTCTGGCGCTGCGGCTGCATCGGGTCTTGATACACTATGCCACCACTGGCATCGTGCTTGACAGTCAACTCCTTGCCATTAGGGAAATAGTAGTAGGCGTTCTTCAGCGCCTTCTCGACCGCTGCGCTGTTGCCGGTCAGCCACGCGGCGTTGGCGGCTGAGAGATTCTTCAGCACGTTCGACTGGAAGAACCCGTTGCGCATGGCGATCAGGTGCTCATACACCTCCTTGCCGTCTTTACCGGCAAGGATCGCAGACCTCGTGGCCTTCAGTATCTTTCTGTCACTCTCGTCGTAAAAATCCGGTGACACAGAGTGGGGCTTGCCAGCCTGCGCGGGTGACTGCTGCGGCGTCTGCCCAGCAGGGCCAGAGGCAGATTGCACGGCAGATACAGTGGCACTATCGGCGGGAGTGGGCGGAGCACCCCCGGTGGCGGCGGGGGGTATACCATCGGCGGGCGGCGGAGCACCCCCGGTGGCGGCGGGGGGTATACCATCGGCGGGCGGCGGAGCACCGCCGGGAG
>JAYWAV010000266.1:0-4146 GCA_043782015.1 Rhodoferax sp.
TTGACCGGTTTGGCGCGGCGGCAATTTGCCGGCGGGCTCAGGCCAGCGTGAGCACCACCGGTGCGTGGTCGCTGGGGCGCTCATTCTTGCGGGGCGCAACGTCGATTTCACAGCCTCTCACTGCGGGCTTGAGCGCATCACTGACCAGGACGTGGTCGATGCGCAAGCCTTTGTTGCGCCGAAAGCCAGACTCGCGGTAATCCCACCAGCTGAAGGTTTTGGGCGGGTGCGGGAACATGCGATGGCTGTCGTGCAAGCCCAGCGCCACCAGTGCGCGCAAGTGGTATCGCTCTTCCTCGGTGCAGTGGATAGTGCCTTCCAGGCCGACCGGATCCCACACATCGGCGTCGTCAAACGTGATGTTGTAGTCGCCCATCACCACCAGCTTTGGGTGCCGCGTCAGCTCATCCTTGAGCCAGCGGCGCAGGCCGCTGAGCCATTCCATCTTGTATTCAAATTTCTCGGAGCCGGGGGCCTGCCCGTTGGGGAAGTAGCCGCCGATCACGCGTATGCCGTCTACCGTGCCGGTGATTACGCGCGCCATGTCATCGTCAAAGCCGGGGATGTTTTTCACGACATCCGTCGCAAGGGACTTGGAGAGCAGGGCCACGCCGTTGTAGGTCTTCTGGCCAAACCATTGCGCGTGGTAACCACCCTGCAAGAATGCATCTGCCGGAAACTTGTCGTCCGTCATCTTCAATTCCTGCAGCACCAGTACATCGACCGGGTTGGCAGCCAGCCAGTCGAGTACTTGCGGCAGACGGACACTGAGGGAGTTGACGTTCCAGGTGGCGAGTTGCATGGGGATTTTGAAAAATAGGGCTGCAGCGCCCGTGGAACGGGCGTAGGCAGCTATCACATATGTAGCATGGCGGCTACGCCAACGGCCATGCCTGCGGCACCGGCGCCAAACATGGCGTACTCCACCCACTTCTTTTTGGTCAGCAGTGCAATCGCCGCCAGCGCGATGGCGATCTGCAGCACGGTGGTGGCCTGGGCCCAGCGGTGGTGCTGGTGCATTTGCTCTCCGCTCTTGTGGTCCCACGCGCTGGCCTCGGCCTCCAGTTTCTCGGCGGCGATTTTGATTTCCGCTTTTTCCTTTTCGTAGCGTTCGACCTTGGCGGCGTACTTGGCCTTGTCGTCTTCCTTGGGCGCCAGCGTCAATGCCAGCTCGGTCAGCGCTTGCTTGGTGCTCTTGGCCTGGTAGAAGTTCCATTGGTTCGACGCTTCGGTCTTTTTGATTGCCGCATCGTTTTTGTACAGGCCCGCATTCGCTTGCGTAGCGCCACCCATGTACGAGAAGATCGCGCCGATGGTGGCGATGATCGCGGTGAACATCGCGATCTGGTTGATGCTGCCGCCCGCGCTGTGGTCGCCGTGGCCACCCTGGGTTGCGTGCTCCAGCTCGTGATCGTGTGGGCCGTGAACGTGAAAACTATCACCTGACATGTGGAACTCCTTTTAAATGACTTGCGGGACAGATATTCAGGCCTGTCCCCAACTGATTAACTCTTATAGGTCACAAAACTGTATTTCAGACCGGTAGACGACGTGTGGCTTTCGCGGTTGACTTCTTCCCAGCCTGGGCCAAATTTTGGTGCCAGGGTATCGCCCTCAAACTCGGCGTCGATCTCGGTCACCACGGCCGACACGGCCAGCGGCATCGCCAGCTTGAAGATCTCCGCTCCGCCAAGCACCCAGGCGTTGCCATCGAGTGGGCACATGCCTGTCGCTTCAAACAGCGAGTTGGCCGTTTTGGCTCCTTCGGCCTGCCAGTCCTTTTGCCGCGTGATCACGATGTTCAGGCGCCCGGGCAGAGGGCGAAACTTTTCAGGCAGCGAGTCCCAAGTCTTGCGCCCCATGATCACTGGCTTACCCATCGTCAGCTTCTTTAAATTGGCCAGGTCTTCCGGTAGATGCCAGGGCATCACACCATCCTTGCCAATCACGCCATTGGCGGAACGCGCCCATATCAAATGCAGCTTCATACGGCCTCCTGAAAATAGCGTCATGAGCTTTAGACCGCCACCGGAGCCTTGATGGCGCCATGGCTCTCGTAGCCCTGTACTTCAAAGTCTTCAAACTGGTAATCAAAAATAGAATCCGGTTTGCGCTTGATGTGCAGCGTGGGGTAAGCGAATGGCGCACGGCTCAATTGCAATTCGACCTGTTCGTGGTGGTTGCTGTAGATGTGGCAGTCGCCGCCGGTCCAGATGAAGTCGCCCACATCCAGATCGCATTGCTGCGCGACCATGTGCGTGAGCAGTGCGTAGCTGGCGATATTGAACGGGACGCCCAGAAAAATGTCGGCACTGCGCTGGTACAGCTGGCAGCTGAGTTTGCCCTTGCCGCCTTCAGTCTCCGCAGGGGCCACATAGAACTGGAAGAACGCATGGCAAGGCATCAGCGCCATCTTGTTCAACTCGGCCACGTTCCAGCTGCTTACGATAATGCGGCGCGAATCGGGGTTGCTCTTCAGCGTCTCGATGACATCGGCAATCTGGTCGATGTGGCCGCCGTCGGGAGTGGGCCAACTGCGCCATTGCACACCGTATACAGGGCCCAGGTCTCCATCCGGCTTGGCCCATTCGTCCCAGATCGATACGCCGCGCTCTTTCAGCCAGTTGTTGTTGGAAGAGCCGGTCAGAAACCACAGCAGTTCCTGAATGATGGAACGCAGATGCACCTTCTTGGTCGTCACCAGCGGAAAGCCTTCGTTCAGGTCAAAACGCATCTGGTAGCCAAACACGCTCTTGGTGCCGGTGCCCGTGCGGTCCGATTTGGTGACACCCGTGGTGTACACATGGCGCATGAAGTCTTCGTATTGGGAGCGGATGGGGCGTGTCATGAGGAAGGGCAGAAGAATGGGGGTTCTGGGCGAACAGATGGGATTTTAGGGCTTGGAGGCTGCTCAGGTCATGCCGTCGAGCAGTGTGGTCACCACCAGCAGCGCCAACAGCATTACCACGACGACCGGCATGACGGCGCCCAGACCTGCCCAAGTCGCCAGCAATCCAAACGCCCCCGGAATGATGGCGCCCCCGGCGTAGGCCAGACTCATCTGGCGGCCAATCACCATGCGTGCCACGTCGCCGGGGAAGCGGCGTGCGGTTTCGTGCATCAGTGACGGGAAGATGGGCGCACAACCCAGTCCCGTCAGCGCCAGCCCGGCCATGGACAGAAATTTCGGCAGATCGGGGATGGCAAACAGCGCGGCGCCCATGCCAGCAATGCAAATCCCCAACTGCACCAGCTTGCGGTTGCCCAGCCGGTTGGCCACCAGGCCCACGCCAAAGCGGCCCGCAGTGATGGCGCCAAAGTACAGCGCTACCCAGACCCCAGCCATGGTCTGCGTCACGCTGCGGCTGCCCACCAGAATGCTGGCGGCCCACAGGCCGGTACCCATTTCGGCGGCGACGTAGAACAGAAAAGTCAATGGCGCGAGCCAGAGCGCCAAGGGGTTGATCGGTTTGAACTCCAATGGCTTGGCGTGCGCGGCACCATCGGTTGGTGGCGTTGCGTTCTCTTTGGACCAGAGCGACAGCGTCAGCCACAGCACAATGGCGAGAACCATTTGCACCAAGCCGATGCTGCGCGCGCCGATGGTCCAGCCACCGCCGCTTGCCAGCGCCAGGCCCATAATCAGCGGCCCGGTGGTTGCGCCAATGCCCCAGAAGCCATGTAGCCAGTTCATGTGGCGAGACGAGTAGTGCACAGCTGCGAAGTGGTTCAGGCTGGCATCGACCGCACCTGCGCCCAGACCCAGCGGAATGCCCAAGGCCACCAGCCAGATGAAAGAGGGTGCGTACGAAAAAGCGATCAGTGCCAGCGCTGTCATCAGGCAACTGGCCGCGACCACGACGCCGGTACCTACGCGTTTGGTGATCGCCGCTGACAGAAAACTGGCGCTGGCGGAGCACACAGTCATCGTCATCGTGATGAAACCCATCGCGGCCAGCGGCTGGCCCATGTCGGCGCGGATTGCAGGCCAGGCCACGCCCAACACGGCGTCTGGCAGCCCCAAGCTGACAAACGACAGATACACCAGGGCCAGCAGTAGCCAATGCGCCATCGCCATATCCCGTTTAAATCCGGACCACGCGGCCAGGATTCATGGTGTTGTGGGGGTCCAGCGCTTTCTTGATG
>JAYWAV010000267.1:0-4134 GCA_043782015.1 Rhodoferax sp.
AAAGCGCACGCGCAGCTCGGGTGTGAGTTGAACCATGCCTTCAGAGTCGATGGGCGTATTGCCGATGTGGGTGATGATGTCCCACTGCTTGAGCGGGTAGGCCGCGTCGTCACGGAACGGGCGACGCACGATGATGCCGCGCACATCCTTGCCAATCTTCAGGAAGGGGCGCAGTGCCGGGTTCTCCAGCGTTTGCAGATCGTCATACAGATCGGGCTTACCGTCGTAACGACCATCGGCAATGTCGGCGAGGAAGAGGTTGATCTCTTCGTTGGGGATGATGTAGCCGATGCTTTGCGCACCGTCCAGGCGGCTGAAGGCCAGGCCGATCATTTTGTTGTCTGCCACTGCGGGGCCACCGCTGTTGCCAGCATTGATGGCGGCATCAATCTGGATGCGCAGGCCTGAGACCGGGAAGTTATAGCTCGTGTATTCGATGCGCGAGACGATGCCTTTGGTGATGGACAAGGAGGTGCCGCCAGTGGGGTAGCCATACGCGAGCACAGCGTCCTTGATGTCTGGCATCTTGCTGGCGCGGGGCAGCGGAGGGTGGGTCTTGAAAAAGGATTCGTCTTCCAGTTGCAAGATAGCCAGATCAATGCCCGGTGCAATCGCGATCACTTTGGCGTCCAGCTTTTCGCCGGACTGGTTGGCCTGCACCTGTACCTGGCTGGCGTGCAGCACAACGTGGGCGTTGGTCAGGATGCGGTTGCCTTCAATGACCACACCGGTACCCGAGGAGTCGCGTGGCGACTGCTTGGACCAGGGCTTGAAGGGGTCGGGCGAGCGGGAGGTGGAGAAGATCTTCACCACTGCATTTTCGACAGGCGTGGTGTCGGTGGCGTCTGCTGCCCACAAGACTGCGGGCAGTGCGGCGAAAGAAGTCAGAATCAGGCGCAACACCAGAGTGCGCGTGCGAATCAGGGCCATGAAGATTTCCATAAATCCGCCAGAAGTAGCATCTGGATTCTTGCATGGCCGGGCCGCATGCGCTGCGGCACGCGGCTATTTACACAGCTTTTACCGGGGTGCCAGGCGGATCGCGCCGTCCAGACGAATCACTTCGCCGTTGAGCATGTCGTTTTCGAAAATGTGCACCGCCAGCTTGGCGTAATCCAGCGGTGTGCCCAGACGCGAAGGGAAGGGCACGCTGGCGGCCAGCGAGTCCTGCACTTCCTGGGGCATGCCAAACATCATGGGCGTGCCAAAAATGCCAGGGGCAATGGTCATGTTGCGGATGCCATTGCGCGCCAGATCGCGTGCGATGGGCAGGGTCATGCCAACGATGCCACCCTTGGAGGCAGAGTAGGCGGCCTGGCCTATCTGGCCGTCGTAGGCAGCAACCGATGCGGTGGAAATCATCACGCCGCGCTCGCCGGTGGCTTCCGCGCCGTTCTTGCACATTGCGTCTGCGGCCAGCCGGATCATGTTGAAGCTGCCGACCAGGTTCACGGTAATGCACTTGGTGAATACGCCCAGGTTGTGCGCGCCGTTTTTACCCACGGTTTTTTCGGCGGGCGCAATACCTGCACAATTCACCAGACCCATCAACTTGCCCATGGAGACGGCTTTGGCGACGACGGCCTGGCCGTCAGCTTCGTTGCTGACATCGCACTTCACAAAAGCGCCGCCAATGTCCTTGGCAATGGTTTCGCCTTTTTCGGCCTGCATGTCGGCGATGACGACCTTGCCGCCTTTGGACGCCAGCAGGCGCGCTGTGCCTTCACCTAGGCCCGATGCGCCGCCGGTGACGATGAATACCTTGCCTGCGATGTCCATGAATGCTCCTAAAAAGAATTGACGTTTACGTAAGCTTCAAATTATGGCGCAATGCGCAGGCGCATCTGACTTCCACTAATAGGGAGGTAGAGAAATGCTGCTATAATCTGAGGCTTCGACTTAGGCGCATAGCTCAGCTGGTTAGAGCACCACCTTGACATGGTGGGGGTCGTTGGTTCGAGTCCAATTGCGCCTACCAAGTTTTCTCCTTCTTGGTATTTTCACCCCGGTTTTTGCTTGCATAGGGTTAACCTCGTTAATCTTATGGTGGGCGTTCTCTAGAATGTGCTGCACTGCAATACATTCTTGGCCTCTGTGGGCCAGCCGCTTGCCATGACTAGTAAAACCACCAAAGACAGCAAAGATCCGCAGCGGATCATCAAGAAGTACCCCAATCGCCGTCTGTACGACACTGATACCTCCACCTACATCACGCTGACAGAGATCAAGCAACTGGTGATGGACAGTGAGCCCTTTGTGGTGCTGGATGCGAAGACTGGTGTAGATTTGAGCCGCAGCATCCTTCTGCAGATCATTCTGGAAGAAGAGGCCAACGGCACGCCGATGTTCACGGCCCCGGTACTGTCCAACGTTATCCGCTTCTATGGGCACACCATGCAGGGATTCATGGGGGGGTACTTGGAAAAAAACATGCAGGCGCTCATGGACCTGCAGTCACCCATGGTGCAGGGTGTGATGAGCAATACGGTGTTCCAGCAAATGCAGGAACAGATGCAAAAACAAACGGAACAATTCCTGGGAACGTTCGGGCTCAAGCGCTAAGGCGTAGCCGCGACGGGCGAACTCGGGGGACAATCGCACTATGAGTGAAACCATTTCTCCCGCACCATCTCCCATCAAAGCCGCACCTAAAGTCGGTTTTGTCAGCCTGGGCTGCCCCAAAGCGCTGACCGACTCCGAACTGATCCTGACGCAACTCAGCGCCGAGGGTTACGAAACTTCCAAAACCTTTGAAGGAGCCGATCTGGTGATTGTGAACACCTGCGGCTTCATTGACGATGCGGTCAAGGAAAGTCTGGACACGATTGGAGAGGCACTGGCTGCCAACGGCCGCGTGATCGTGACCGGTTGCCTCGGTGCCAAGACGGGCGAAGACGGCGGCAACATGGTGCGCCAGATGCACCCCAAGGTGTTGGCCGTCACCGGCCCACATGCAACGCAAGAGGTGATGGATGCTGTGCACCTGCACTTGCCCAAGCCGCATGACCCGTTTACCGATTTAATTCCGGGTGCCTTTGGTGTTGCCGGCATCAAGCTGACACCGCGCCATTACGCGTATTTGAAAATCAGCGAAGGCTGCAACCACCGTTGCACCTTCTGCATCATCCCCAGCATGCGCGGCGATCTGGTGTCACGCCCGATTGGCGATGTTCTCAAGGAAGCCAAAGCCCTGTTTGAAGGCGGTGTGAAGGAATTGCTGGTGATCAGCCAGGACACGTCTGCCTATGGTGTGGATGTGAAATACCGTGTTGGCTTTTGGGATGGCAAGCCGGTCAAGACGCGCATGCTGGAACTGGTGCAAACGCTGGGCGAGATTGCCGAACCCTACGGCGCTTGGGTGCGTATGCACTATGTGTATCCCTACCCGAGCGTGGACGATATCTTGCCGCTGATGGCAACTGGCAAGGTGTTGCCGTACCTGGATGTGCCTTTGCAGCATAGCCATCCCGACGTGCTGCGCCGCATGAAGCGCCCGGCCAGCGGCGAAAAGAATCTGGACCGTATCCAGAAATGGCGCGAGGCCTGCCCTGAGCTCGTGATCCGCAGCACGTTCATTGCCGGCTTCCCCGGCGAAACGGAAGCGGAGTTTGAGCACTTGCTGGACTTCGTTCGTGAATCGCAGATCGATCGGGCTGGCTGTTTTGCCTACAGCCCGGTGAGTGGCGCGGCTGCCAATGAATTGCCGGGTATGTTGCCTGCTGAAGTGCGAGAAGAGCGCCGGGCTCGCTTCATGGCCGTGGCCGAACAAGTGTCGGCGCAAAGGCTACAACGCCGTGTGGGTTCGATCATGCAGGTCTTGGTCGATTCCGCGCCGGGCATGGGTAAGAAGGGCGGCGTGGGCCGCAGCTATGCCGATGCGCCCGAGATTGATGGCGTAGTGCGCTTGTTACCACCCGAGAAAATCAGCAAGACATTGAAGGTGGGTGAGTTCACCAAGGCGCGCATCGTCAGTGCACAAGGGCACGATCTGGTCGCGCTGCCCATCTAAAAGACAAAATTCAGGCAAAGAAAAAGACCTGTGACTTGCGTCACAGGCCTTATCTATTAGATGGTGCCCAGAAGAAGACTCGAACTTCCACGGTGTTGCCACCGCCAGCACCTGAAGCTGGTGCG
>JAYWAV010000268.1:0-11370 GCA_043782015.1 Rhodoferax sp.
ATTCAGCTCGTGCAACACGCTGACCACCGTCTTGCCCGCGCCCAGCAGAGCCCGTACCGTGTCCAGCCAGGCAGCCTGGTGCGGCGGGTCCAAGTGCGCCAGCGGCTCATCCATCAACAGAATCGGCGCCTGTACCGCCAGTGCGCGCGCCAGCAAGACCCGCTGGCGCTCGCCGCCCGAGAGGCCATGCAAGCTGCGTTCCCGTAAGACCCAAGATTGGGTAGCCTGCATCGCTTCCTGCACCGCCGCCCGGTCTGCATCGCTAGGCCCACTGAGCCACGGCTGATGCGGCAGGCGGCCCAACATGACCACGTCGTACACCATCAGGTCTTCGCCAGGCGTCTCGTTCTGGCCCAGCCAAGCGACTTGCAACGCGCGCTGCCGCGCACCCAGTGTGGAAAGCGGTTGGCCTTGCAGCGAGATAGTGCCGCTGTATGGCAGCAGCCCGGCAAGCGCCTTCAGCAGCGTCGATTTGCCAGCACCATTGGGACCAACCACGCTGGTCCAGCGCCCTGCCTCAAAGGAGCAGGTGATATCGTGCAATACTGGCCATTTTCCTACGCTAGCCCTCACCCCGCTTGCGTAGATAGCTATATTTTTCATAGCATCCTTCATGCGGATTCACCCGGCGCCGTGGCTTGACCGCGGTGCATCAGCCACATCAGATAGCCACCACCCAGCACTGCGGTCAACACACCGACTGGCAATTCCAAAGGCGCAAAGCTCAAACGGGCCAGCACGTCCGCCGCCATCAACAGCACCGCACCCATGCCGCTGGACAGCAACACCGAGCTTCCGTGGCGTACCCGCACCAGCGAGCGCACGATGTGCGGCGCAACCAGCCCGACGAAGGCGATCAGCCCGGTGTGTGCCACCGCAGCGCCGGTGGCCAACGCCATCACCAAGACCAGCCCAGTGCGCAGGCGACCGAGCGGGAGGCCCAGGCTGCGCGCGGTGGCGTCGCCCAGCGTCAAACCATCCAGTACCGGGCTCATCACCCAGGCCAGCAGTGCGCATAGACCCCATGCGCCTGCCAGTACGGCGCAGCCGGTCCAGTCCAGCAACGCGGTATTGCCCAACAAAAAACCCTGCAGTGTCTGCAGTACCTGCGGTGCCAGTTGCGTCACCATTGCCGTCATTGCCCCGAATAACACTCCGACCACCAGCCCGGCCAGCAGCAAGCGCAAGGTGTGCGAAGCACCCCGTGCCAGCAACAGGCTTAAGCCAACGGCCACCACGGCACCCACAAAGGCGGCCGTGGTCAGGCCCACGCGGGGTAGCCAGTGCACCGCCAGCGGGCTCACGCCCAACAGCGCCATCGACACGGCCACCGCCAATGCAGCACCCGACGCACTGCCCATCAAATACGGGTCGGCCAGCGGGTTGCGAAAGAGGCCTTGCGCAACCGCGCCCGCCAAGCCCAGCAAGGCACCGGCACATGCGGCACCCACCGTGCGCGCGAGCCGAATGTCCCAGACGATTTGCAGCGCCGCATCGCTTTTGAAAATCTCGGCCAACGGCTGCAGTCCGGTACTACCCGCCATCGCACCCAGCGCCAGCAAGCCCACACCCAGCAGACACTGGAGCGCGAACAACCGGCTGGGCGTCATTGATGTCATGGCGCGATTTTCTTCAGGCAGCGCAGCATCAGACTGATGGCTTGCGCCATACGTGGCCCGGCACGCACCAGGGCATCCGATTCCTCCGACGTAAAGCTACAGACCCGGGCCGAAACAAGCGCATCGAGCCGACTCCAGCCGGGCCGGGCTGCCAATTCGGCCACGCCGCTCTCGCCGGTCATGATGATTTTGGGATTGGACTGGACAACAAACTCGGGGTTGATCTTGGGGAATGGCCCGAGCGACGCAACCACAATATTGCGCAGCCCCAGCCGTAGCAGCGTCTGGCCAATGAAAGACGTTTCTCCGGCGGCCCACGGCCCACGGCCCACTTCAAAGTACACGCTGGCGCCGCGCAGCGACAGTGGCACGGCTTGCGTCGCGGCATTCAGATCGCGTTCGATCTGTTGCCACACCGCGTCCGCACGCTTCACACCCAAAAGGCCGTCCAGCGCCAGCAGCGAAGTGCGCACGTCGTCGTGGCTTTGCGGCTCCATGACTGCGACAGTCAGACCCAGCGACTTCAGCCGCGCAATCGCGGGCGACGACTTGGCAATCAGCACCAGATCGGGCTTGAGTGCGACCACGCCCTCGATGTCCGGGTCCAGCCCACCACCCACACGCGGCAGGCTGCGCACACTCTCGGGAAAATTGGAGTAGCGATCGATACCGACCAGGCGGGCGCATTCGCCGAGTGCGCAGACCGACTCTGTCAGCGACGGCAGCAGACTCACGATGCGCTGTGCAGGTGCTGCATGGACAGCCGGCATGCCAAGCCATACGAGCCATAGCAGGACGTTGGTTTTTAAGAACTTCATTTGTATATTTATCTGTGTGTTGGCCGTTGCATCCACTGCATGCAAATCTGATGCAGTTGTGCCACGCCATCGGTCAGCGCCGCAGGGCCGGGTTGCAGGATATCGGCGGACTTGATTTCAAACAACTGCGCTTCACGAACCGCGGAAACCTGCTGCCAACCAGGGCGCACCGCTACCAGCTCCGGGCGGAATTTTTTGCCGCACCACGAGCCGATGATGATGTCGGGATTGCGGCGCACTATTTCATCGCCGTCTCCAATAATGCGGTCTTTGCCCATGGGCATCACCGCCAGCTCCGGGAAGCAGTCTTCGCCCCCCGCAATGCCCACCAGCTCGGACACCCAGCGGATCGCACTGATGTGCGGTGTGTCCCACTCTTCAAAAAACACCTTGGGACTTCGGGCTCCGGCCGCCACCCGCTCGGCAACAATAACCTGCATGGACTGCAAATGGGCGCGCATCGCCGCGATGCGCGCCAAGCCCTGTTCCGCTTCTCCCACCATCGCCGCCACCTGAAACAGCATGGAGAAAATCTCCTCCACGCTGCGCTGGTTGAACACCGTGACCTGCACGCCCTTGCGTATCAGCTCGGCAGCAATATCGGCCTGCAAATCGGAGAAACCGAATACGCAATCGGGCCTCAACTCCAGGATCTTGTCGATCTTGGCGCTGAGGAAAGCGCTGACACGTGGTTTTTCCTGGCGGGCCCGGCGCGGGCGCACGGTGTAGCCAGAAATACCCACGATGCGGTGCTCCTGCCCCAACAGGTAGAGCCACTCGGTGGTCTCCTCGGTGAGGCAGACGATGCGTTGCGGGCCTTGTTTCATGCAGGGTACTTTAGCGCTTGCTTAGCGTTTTGGCGTCCAGGTCAGACCGGCGTAGAGACTACGCGGTTGCTGGTTGTAGCCATAGACGGTCTGGTACTTCTCGTCGCTGGCATTGTCCAGGCGTGCGCTGAGCAAAAGCTCGCTCGACCAACGGTACGACGTGGTCAGGCCCAGCACCGAGTAGGCCGACAGCTTGGTCTTGACGGTACTGAAGGTGGCCGGGGCGGAGTAAGCGTCGTCACGCTCGCCACTGAAGCGCAGGTTGGCGCCGACGGTGAAGGCGTCCAGCGTTTGGGCCCAGCCGAACGAGCCCATGGTGCGCGCGCGGCGTTGCAGCGTGGCGCCGGTTTGCTCGTTGACCGGGTCCTGGCTGGTCAGGCTGGCGTTGAACTTCGCCTTGCCCACGCTGCCACGGTAGGACAGCTCGACCCCGTTGTTGCGGGTGCGGGCCACATTACCGAACGCAAAAATCGTGGTGTCGTACGTCAGCTGGTCCTTGACGCGGGTGTCAAAGTAGGTGGCGCGCAACAGGTGGCCGCCGGCTGCGTATTGCAGGCCCAGCTCGCTGCTCTCTGCCAGCTCGGGCTTCAGGTTGGGATTGCCATAGCCGGGCGCAAACAGGTAGCCCAATGGGGGCGCATTGAAAGCGGTGGACGCGCTGGCAATCACCTTGAAGGCATTGGTCAACGGATAACCGTAGCCCAGGTAGCCGGTGCTTTGCGTCAACTCACCCACCTTGTCGTTGCGCAGGTTGAACTGCAAGGCACCGCCCAGCAGGTCGCCCTCGACGCCACCGAACAGCGCAGTGCTGGTGCGGTTCTTGTCATAGAGTGTGCTGTAAGGCGAGCTGGAGTTGGTGTCGACATGCTGTTGCTGTTGCTCTACGCCAGCGGTCACGCGCCAGGCGTCAGAGAGCGGCAAGGTGTTGACCCAGGACAGCAGCGTGGCCTGCGTGGTGAAACCGTCGATCGAGCCGTAGGTGCCGTTGTCGCGGATCGTGCTCTTATCCGACTGTTGGCTCAGGTTGACACGGCTGTGCCAGGCGCCAAAGCGGTTGTCAGAGAACAGTGTGGTCTGGGAGAGCTGCGTGGTGCTGGACTGCAGATCGTTTGGCGCGCCAAAGTAGTTGTCGTACTGGGTGTCGCCAGTGGATTGCGAGAACTTCACGCCGAACTGGTGGCCCGTCGCCAATTGGTGTGTGATGGCGAGATTGGCAGACGTGTTCTGGTAGCCGTCCATATCCGGGTTCGCGCTGGGCAACTGCGCGGTGTTGACGGCACCGAAACCGTCGGTGCTGGTGCGGCTGACACCACCGCTGAACGAAGTGTCACCGGCATTGGCGCTGACATTGACGGAGGCCTTGCGCGAGGCGCGTGGACCGACTTCCAGCGACAAATTAGCCGACGACTGCTTGCCGCCGACGCGGGTAAAAATCTGGATCACGCCGCCGATGGCGCCAGAGCCATAAATCGCCGACACGTTGCCGCGCACGATCTCGACGCGCTCCACGTTGTCCAGCATCACATGCTCCAGGCTCACAGCGCCGGATGCATCCTGTTTGTTTTGTGGCACGCCATCAATGAGGATCAGCGTTTGCAGCGATGGCGCGCCGCGCATGAAGATGCTGGAGACGGTGCCAACACCGCCGTTTTGAATGCGCTGCAGGCCGGCTTCGCGCTCCAGCAGTGTCACCAGATCGGTGGCCTGCGATTGCTCGATGTCGGCGCGGCTGATCACGGTGGTATGCGCCAACGCGGCGCTTTGCAGCTGCGGGTTGCGGGTCGTGGTGACCACGGTTTCGGAAAGTTCAATGGCGACTTGGGCCATTGCTTGCAGGGAGGACAAAGCCAGCGCGGAGAGCACGAACGCGCGTGCAGACGATGGATGCACGCGGCGACGCGTGCTGGAAATACCAGTTTTCATGAATGGAAATACCTAAGGACAAAACCCTCACCGTCTTCCCCGACAGTGCATGGGCGTATCGGCTGCGTGAAGAAAAACTCCAAACACAGCCACCGTATTGGCCGGTATCCGGGCTGGTGGAACAACTCCCATCGCCTTCCCAAGTGTGGTGTCACACTCAGTGGCGTTGATGAAAGCGCGGTTGGAAACCGCGTCCACTTACCGTTGCGGGGGCAGCGCAGGTTAGGCATGCCTTGGTAGACATACCCCCCTGCTTCCCGTTGAACTGCGGCATGAGAACCACACCGCGAGCACCAACCCTTTCATTTTACGCGGGACTGTGCCCGCCAAACCCTACAATGCAGAACTTATGTCGAACCAGACACAAATCGACCAAATCGCCGACCGCGTAGAGCGCCTTCTGCTGCGCTACGAGGAGCTGCAGCGCACCAACGCCTTGCTGACCACGCAAGTGGATACGCTGACACAGGAACGCGATTCACTGAAGTCCCGGCTGGGCGCTGCGAGGGCCCGCGTGGACGCCCTGCTGGAGCGACTCCCTGAGACCACTACTGCCAACAAAGACGCATCATGAAACAGCTCGAAGTGCAAATCATGGGTCAGAGTTACCTGCTGGGCTGCCCCGAAGGCGGCGATGCCCAACTGCTGGAGGCAGTCGAGCGGGTCGACTCTGCGATGTGCAAGATTCGCGACGCTGGCAAGGTCCGTGCGCGGGACCGTATTGCCGTGTTGGCGGCGCTGAATCTGGCGTTTGATCTCGGCTCCCGGCCGGCTGGCGACGCCATGGCAGGCACGGCCAGCGCCAGCAACGTGGCACGTTCGACTGACAGCGCGAGTGACCCAGACCTGCTGTTGACATCTCTGCTCGAACGGCTGGACGAAGCGCTCGGCGAAGACGGCAGACTTCTCTGAGACATTGCGGGTCAGACCACTTGCGAAGCAATGTGCTCTGACCCCAACCGATTAGAATGGGCTCGTCTGCGGTGCCTGCCGGGCTTTATATTTCCTGAACCAATGCTCTATGAGCCCGGGCTTGGAACATTGCCAGGCTAGCGTGATCATCTCGCGTTAGATGGACCCAAAGCTTGTGCTGACCTCGCCCACCTAAACTTCGGTTTAGGGTGACGGTCCGGTGGATCACACCGCAGACACCTTATTCACCCCATCGCTCCCCCGCCCGCTCGAAAGCCCCCATGCTTGAACCCTCATTGATCGTTGAACTGGCGGTGCTGGGACTGTGCACCGGCTTTCTGGCCGGACTTCTGGGCGTGGGCGGTGGCATGATGATCGGCCCCTTCATGACGCTGATCCTGTCGCACCGCGGCGTGCCGGCCAACCTGTCGGTCAAGATGGCAATTGCCACGTCGATGGCCACCATCATTTTTACGTCCATCTCCAGCGTGCGTGCGCACCACCAGCGGGGCGCAGTGCGCTGGGACATTGTGCGCGGCCTGGCGCCAGGCATCGTGATCGGTGGCGCGATTGGCAGCATGGGCATTTTTGCATTGCTCAAAGGCAGCACACTGGCACTGATCTTTGCCGCCTTCATCAGCTTCTCGGCCACGCAGATGTTTCTGGACAAGAAGCCCAAGCCCGGCCGCGAACTGCCCAAGGCCGGTGGCCTGTGGGCCGCAGGCGGCGTGATTGGTCTGGTGTCAGGCCTGGTGGGCGCCGGTGGCGGTTTTATCAGCGTGCCCTACATGGTGGCGCACAACATCGTGATGCTCAATGCGGTGGCCACCAGCGCGGCGCTGGGTTTTCCGATTGCACTGGCCAACGCGATGGGCTACGCCGTAGCGGGCCAGGGTGTTGCGGATCTGCCCGAATGGTCGCTGGGCTATATCTGGTTGCCCGGTTTGCTGGTGATCGCCAGTTGCAGTGTGATCACGGCCCCCTTGGGCGCGCGCATGGCCCACCGCTTGCCGGTGGCCCAGCTCAAGCGCATTTTTGCCGTCATCCTGTATGCGCTGGCCGCCTACATGCTCTACAAGGGCTTGTCTGCTAACTAGAACCTACCCGTTCGAAAGCGCTGGCCAAGTCATGGGCTTTGTTGTTCCAGCCGATTCAGGAACAAGTTGATGAACGATCTTGCCCGCGAATTCCGTCTTGCGCAGTTCGTTCATGATTTCTGCTGCCCCCCCAAAAGGAACGACAAAATCAATGATCCAGACTTGTTCGCCCGACTGCCAGTCCGCCGCTGTCAAGTGGTGCGGCGCCGTGCAATAGCGCTGCGCGACCGCGTCAGACAACTTTGCCCAAGACACATAGGCAATGGGCGTGCTTTCCTTCATATACAGCTTGGCCTGATCCAGCATGAGAGGCGGCATAACCCGCCAGTCCAGCTCGCTCAGCAAGGTGTGCCGCATGCCGGACTGCTGCATCATGAGCCAGGCAACTGCCCCCAGAAGAGGCACTTTGCTGATCACCCGTTTGGCCTGTTCTCCAGCCAATTCCAGAAACTTTTGTGTCTCAGCCTCGGTCAGAGGCAGTGGTGTTTTATTGTCAGTATTCATTTCGTTGGCTCCAACAGTAACTCTACGGCAACAAGATCTTGCTCTTGAAGTGCGCCGACAGCGGCTTTCAACTTCAAACTCTGCATCAGGGTCTCGACACGGGACTTCGAGAGGTCTCGCTGCGCCGAAAACAGCTGCTGCTCAGCATTCAACACATCCGGGTTGATTCGCGTTCCGACCCGAAATCCGATTTTGTTTCCTTCCACGGCATTGGCCCCCGCGGCCACGGCCTGCAACAGCGCCGCAGTTTGCGCCTCACCGTTGATCACCCCCCAGAAGGCTTGCCGAGCTTGGGTTTCTGCGGCTCGCTTGGCATTGGCCAAATCGGCCTCGGCCCTATCTACTTGCGCCAGGGTTTCCCGAACACGTGATTGGCTGCCACCGCCCGCAAATATCGGCACGCTAAGCTGCAACCCAATTTGTGATGAATTGACCCGCGTCGACAAGTCGGCCGGCGAGCTAAGAGTTCCATCATTGGAGTTGGTTGATCGACTATACGTAATATCCAATGACGGCATGTGCAAGCTGCGGCTTTTGGAGACCTCGCGTTTTGCCACTTCGAGCGCCGCCACTTGTGATTTGACTTGCGGGTTGTTTACGCTGGCATTCCTTCGCCACTCTTCGATGTTCGAAGCATCCAAGGCTGACAACGTGCCCGCAATACGGACCTTGGGGACCGCTTGCGAACTTCCAAGCATCCTTTCGAGCTCCGCCTGCTTACTCAGCAGATCATTCCAGGCACTGATGCGCAACGCCTGGTTGCTGGCCTGCTTAGCCCGCACCTCATGGACATCGGTGATTGTTCCGGTACCGACTTCATAGTTGCGCTGCGCCAAAGTCAGTTGCTCGTTTGTTGAGGCCAACTGAGCATCCATGACTGCGACACTCTCCTTCGCCAGCACGACATCAAAGTAGGCTTGTGCGCATCGAAGCAACAGCTCCTGCTTCGCTCCAGCAAACTGCGCCTCGGCCTGTGCGAGCTGGTCGTCCGCCTGCCGGTAGGCAACCCAATTGCCATACCGAAAAAGCGGCTGCGTTATCTGCACCGTCCAGGACCACGAATTCGGACTTCTCTCAATGTAGGGGGCGTCAGAAAACGATGCTTCGCCAGATTGCCGGTTCTGGTTGGCCGTCAAGGCCACTGTTGGCAACAGCCCAGCGCGCGCCTGAGGCGATTTTTCCAGACTGGCCTGGTAAGTAGCATTGGCACTGGCAAATTGAGCGTCTTGCCCTTGGGCCGTGCGACACACTTCCGTCAGAGATTGCGCCCCACAAGACAGGGGCACGAGAAAACTCGCCGCAATACGTGCGGACAAACCCAATGTAGTTCTAGCGTTCACGCAATGCCTCCTGCTTGTAACGAAGCAAAGGGGCGATAAAGTACTCGATCAGACGCCGATGGTCAGCGCGAATGTCCGCCGTAATGTTCATGCCAGCGGTTACCAGACCGGGATTTCCGTTAACACGGTTGGGCGTCTGCATTTGCGCTAACTTGACGCGAATGGGATAGACCAAGCCGAGCTTTTGATCCTGAACAGCATCGGTGCCCACCCACTGAACTTCACCCTCAATGTACCCATAACGTGTGAAGTCATACGTCTCCACCTTGTTGATAACGCGCTGGCCCACATGAACATGCCCGATGTCCCTATTCAGCACTTGAGCCTCCAGCTCCAGGGGGGAATCAGTTGGAACAATGGTCAACAGAGGTTGGGCTGCGGTTACTACGCCGCCTACTGTGGTGACGGCCAATTGCTGCACTGTTCCGTCGATGGGTGCTTTGAGCGTTTGTAGTTCAAGACGCTGATTTGCCTTGACCAGTTCCTGCCGTGTCGAATCACGCTTCTTGGTAGCCTCCATCAATTCAGAGCTGATCCTCGATCTGAATTCAGCCTCCGCCTGCGTCCGCTGCTCCAGTGACGCCTGCTGGCTCGCCTTCGACTCTTTCAGACGATTGCCCTGTACAGCTTGCTCTTTTTGAGCATTCATCAGTTCCATCTGGGTTTCTATCACGCTGGTTCTGGCAATATGGCCGGTCCTTGCAAGCTCCTCACGCATCGCGTGTTTTTGCTGAATGAGCGGCAAACTGCTGCGGAGCTGCTCCAGGCTGCTGCCAATTGCATCCGCATCCGCGCCTCGTTTGCCGATGTCTGCATCCAGGCCCGCAAGCTTTGCGCGCTGCTCCAGCAATCGGCTTTGCAAAATCGCAGTCTGGTTCAAGGCGATGTCCGAGGGCATGCCGGGAACTCTCGCCAGTTCCGTACGACCGCTCAGGAGCGCATTTGCCCTGGCGACCTCTGCCTCCCCCTCCCAATATTCCCGCTGCAGCCGTGACCGATCTGCCCCGGTATTCGTTGGGTCCAGTTGCAGAAGGATGTCGCCAGCCTTCACCTGCTGGCCATCCCGGACAAAGATGCTGCGCACTATGCCTGTCTCCAGTGGCTGAATCACTTTGCTCTTGCCCGCTGGGATGACCTTTCCTTGAGCGGTGACAACAATGTCCATTTCCGCAAGGCATGCAAACACAATGGCCATTAGCGTCATGGCACAAATGCCAAGAGACACCATGCGCATTACCCAAAACGGGGGACGCATCTGCATCGCCAATGCGGGGGAGCCAAATTGATTGAAGCTCATTGGGCTTTCCGTCTTCATGCTGCGACTCCTGCCACATCCAGGACCTGGTGGGCCCGGTAGAGTGAGGCGTAACGTCCGCCGTCATTCATAAGCCTGGCATGCGCACCTGACTCGATGAGCCTGCCATTCTCCAAAACCAGTATCCGATTCGCCATGCGCAGCGTGGATAGCCGATGGGCAACCATCACCACGGTGCGTCCTTGCGCAATTGCCGCCATGTTGTCGTGAATGAGTCTTTCGCTTTCATAGTCCAGTGAGGCAGTAGCCTCATCAAGCAAGAGCAACTTCGGGTCAGAGGACAGTGCCCTCGCAATCGCAATACGAGCGCGTTGACCTCCACTCAACTTGCTGCCGCGTTCACCCACGACGGTGTCGTAGCCCTGCGGCAGCTGCAAGATGAAATCATGTGCCCCAGCCAGTTTGGCCGCGTTCATGATGGCTTCAATGCCCAGGCTCGGGTCGGCCAACGCGATGTTTTCACGCACGCTTCGATTGAAGAGCAAGGTATCCTGCCCAACCACGCCAATTTGCCGACGCAGCCATGAGGTGTCCACCAGATTCAAATCCATTCCGTCGACCAGAACCCGCCCACTTTGTGGTGTGTACAGACGTTGGATCAATCGCGTCAACGTTGTTTTTCCTGCTCCCGACACACCCACCAACCCGACGATTTCGCCAGGTACGATGTCAAAGCTCAAATCCGTCAGGGCATCTGGTGCGTTCGGTGCATAGCTAAACGACACATGCTCGAAGGTGATACGTCCCTCGAGCGCTGGCGGCGTGGTGCGGTGGGGCTGAAATGCAGGCTCGGGCGTTGCATCCATGATGTCAGCAAGGCGCTTGATACTGACTTTCATCTGCGTGAAGTCTTGCCACAGCGAAGACAGCTTCAAGATCGGGGCATTGACCCGTCCCGCCAGCATGTTGAAGGCGATCAGTCCACCGACGGTCAGCTCACCGTCAATGACGAGTTTCGCACCCAGCCAAAGCAACAGTACGGTCAACAGCTTGCTGGTCATACCGATGAACTGGT
>JAYWAV010000269.1:0-4114 GCA_043782015.1 Rhodoferax sp.
AGGCGATCTGACTTTTGAAAGGTTTTCTGCCGCTTGAACATACCCTTGCGGTAGAACGGGAAGGTCTGCAGATAGGTGCGTACCTTGAGCCAGCGGCCATACAGGCCCATGGGCTCAAACAGCACAAAGGCAATCAGCACGATGCCGTACACGAGCCCCTTCAAGCCTGGCGCCTGGCCAACGACGGCGGGCAGATAGTCCTTGGTCATGCCGATCAGCTCAGGCAGCGTGATCAGAAAGATGGCCCCGAGGAAGACGCCGTGTACCGAGCCCACACCGCCCACCACAATCATCAGCAGCAGGTCAATCGACTGCAGGATGTTGAACTGGTCGGGCGAAATGAATTGGAGGTAGTGGCCATAGAGCGCACCGGCAATACCGGCCAGTGCGGCCGACAGCGCGAACGACAGCGTCTTGTAATACGCCAAGTGGATGCCCATGCTTTGCGCGGAGATTTCGGAGTCGCGGATGGCCACAAAGGCGCGTCCGGTTGGCGAGCGCAGCAGGTTCAAAATGCCCAGCGTCGCGGCCACGGTGATGACCAGGCACAGCAGGTAAAACTCTTCACCCGACTGCAGCACCCAGCCAAACAGATCTGGCTTCTTGATATGGATACCACTATTGCCACCGGTAACGGATTCCCAGCGTGCCAACACCTCTTCGACAATGAAGCCGAAGGACAGCGTCGCCATACCCAGATAGATACCTTTAACGCGCAACGCCGGCAGCCCCACTACCAGGCCCACTGCGCCCGACAGGCCAGCCGCGCAGGCCAGCGCCAGTGGAAAAGGCAAACCATGGTTGGTCAGTACCGCGTGGGTGTACGCGCCCACGCCCAGAAACGCCGCATGGCCCAGCGAGAACAGGCCGGTGTAGCCAGCCAGCAGCATGATGCCCAGCCCGGCCACTGAATAAATCAACACCAGCGTGAGCTGCGACAGCCAGTACTCGGCGAACAGCCACGGTGCGCCCACCAGTGCGAGCATCAACACGCTGTACCAGAAGACATGCCCACTGTGTTTGGCGAGTTTGATGTCCTGCGCGTAGTCGGTTTTAAAGATGAATCTCATGTCAAACCTTTTTGCGCAGCTTTTCGCCAAATAAACCGTTGGGTTTGACCATCAGCATCACCAGCACGACCACATAGGCGGCGGTGTCCTTGAAACCGTCGGGCAGATAGAAGCCGGAGAACGACTCCACCAAGCCAATCACCAGCCCGCCGACAATCGCGCCGGGCAGGCTGCCGAAGCCGCCCACGACAGCAGCGGGGAAGGCTTTCAGGCCGATGAAGCCCATATTGGCGTGTACGAAGGTGATGGGTGCCAGCAGCAGACCCGCAATGGCCGCCACACCAGCAGCCAAACCCCAGGCAATGCCGTTGAGCCGCTGCACCGGGATGCCCATGTAATACGCGGCCAGCTGGTTTTGCGAAGCCGCCTGCATCGCGATGCCCAGCTTGCTGTAACGGAACAGCGCAAACAGCAGCACGCACAGCACGCCGGTCACACCGATGATGACCAGATGCTCCACGTTGAGCACCAGCGCGCCAATGCCCATCTCGTTGCCGCCGAATTTCAGGATTTCGTCTTTGTACGGAACCGGCAGCGCGTTGGTGTCGCTGCCAATGCCGGGGATCATCGTGATCAGGCCGCGTGCTACGTAGCCAATGCCTATGGTCAGCATCACGATGGAAAACGCGGGCTGGCCAAGGATGGGGCGAATCACCAGCCGCTCCAGCAGCACGCCGAAAACCGCCATCGCAGCAATTGTGCACAGCACCGCCAGCCAGTAAGGGAAGCCCAGCATGGTCATCGCCACCAGGCCACCAAACGCGCCCAGCATCATCAGTTCACCTTGGGCAAAGCTGACCGTTTCAGTGGCCTTGTAAATGAGCACAAAGCCCAGCGCAATCAAGCCGTAGATGCACCCCTGTGCGACCCCGCTGATCACGAGTTGAAGAAACTGCACACTGTCTCCTGTTTTTTTATGTGTCGTTGGCTTCGGTTATAGCGGGTGCTTTACAAATCGCCGATAGGGTTGTCACTGATTTCCTTGCCATTCGCGGGTCTATTTAATGCTCTCCATGAACAAAGCAGATCAGAACGCAGTGCGCGTGCACCAAGATGGCCCAGTCACGGTGGTGACCCTGTACCGCCCCGAAGTGCGCAACGCGGTCGACGACGCAACTGCGCGCCAGTTGTACGCTGCCTTTCTCGCGTTTGAGGCCGACCCGCAAGCCCGCGTGGCGGTCTTTCATGGTGACAACGGACATTTCTGTGCGGGCTGGGATTTGCAGGCGGGTGCGCGTCTGGCACAGCAGCAGGGGGCAGTGGCCAATCCCTTTGCGCATCTGGAATTCGACGCCGCGCAAGTTACGCCAGGCGGTGGTCCGCTAGGGCCTATGGGCCCATCACGTTTGATGCTGACCAAGCCGGTGATCGCTGCCATCAGCGGTGCGGCCGTGGCGGGCGGCATGGAGCTGGCGCTGTGGTGCGACATGCGCGTGATGGAGGCCGATGCCTACTTCGGCGTTTACTGCCGCCGCTTTGGCGTGCCGCTGATCGATGGTGGCACCGTGCGTCTGCCGCGCCTGATCGGCATGGGCCATGCGATGGATCTGATGCTGACCGGGCGCAAGGTCGAGGCGACCGAGGCTTTGCAAATGGGTCTGTGCAATCGGGTGGTGCCAGCAGGTGAAGCGCTGTCAGCCGCGCTGGCGCTGGCGCAGCAGCTCGCCGCATTCCCGCAGCAAACCATGCTGGCCGACCGCGCCAGCGCCTACGCGCAGTGGGATTTGGCTATGCCGGACGCACTGAAGCAGGAGTGGCAGCGTGGGCGGGAGTGCATTGCCGAAGGCCTGCTAGGCGCGGGTCGCTTCTCGGCCGGGGCTGGGCGCCACGGGGAATTTTGAACAAAATAGGCTTGCAAGGCGCGCAGAGATTGCGTAAGTAGCTATTATTTTTACAGCAAACGTTTTCCGAGCTTATCCCCCGGGCGTCGGATGCATCCGCCTGGCGAGAGTATTTTTTGTTGCTCTGTAATGATGTACCGAAGCAGGTTGATTAACTGCAATGCCATTGAAAACGGACCTTTTGGCGACCCCGCCAATCTAAGAATCCAGAGTGATTTAGACGACTTGCTGCCCCTCGAGGCCACGACTTTTCTTAAAACTTTAAGAAAACCAAAGCACTGTGTGAGAAATTCTCTGCTTTAAAGTTGGTCGATCGTCCTGATATACTTGGACGATCGACCAATTACGGAATATCTCATGCAACTCCGCCCTGGAATGACCTCGCCCAACCTTGTTGCCACCGACTTCTTGGGCGAAACCGTCAACCTTGAAACTCTGCGCGGGAAGCCCGTTCTGCTGTCGTTTTACCGGTACGCTTCCTGCCCGGTCTGCAACTTCCGTATGCACGCAATCATTGGGAGGTACTCGCATTGGTCGGAGCAAGGGCTTGCCGTAATTGCCGTGTTCCAGTCGCCGAAAGAATCGATCTCGCAACATGTGGGGCGCCAGGATGCGCCGTTCCCCATCGTCCCGGATCCGGACATGACCTTGTACCGGCGCTTTGGCGTCGAATCCCGGTGGCTGGGTCTGATTTCATTGCGCGTCATCGCAACAGCATTTCAAGCGTTTCGAATAGGCTTTTTGCCTGGCAAGGTGGACGGCCCGTTCCACCGGACACCGGCCGACTTCCTGATTGATGCGCAGGGTCACATTGCCATTGCGCGCTATGGCAAGGACATCGATGACCACATTCCATTGGATACCATTACGCAATGGCTACGCGAACAACACCCGTGATCCCTCGGCCACTGCAGGCGGCCACGGTATCCAAAGGCACTGCCAATCGCCAGCGCATCGTGGATGCCGCATTGCACCTGTTCATGGAGCGCGGCTATGTGGAAACCTCCATCGGAGACGTTGCTTTGCAAGCGGGAATACTCAAAGGCAACCTGTCGTACTACTTCAAGAATAAGTCCGACATGCTGGAGGCGGTGTCGGATGCTCGCATGCAAGAGCTGTTCGGGCGATTGCAGGCGCGACTACCTGACCACGCGACGGCGGAGCAGGCCCTGACCGCATTTGTGCAGGTAACAGAGGACTCTG
>JAYWAV010000270.1:0-4099 GCA_043782015.1 Rhodoferax sp.
TCCAGCATTGCGGCCACCGCAATGCGCACCAGATCGGCCCGCTGGTGTGTCGCGCGGGAACGGGGGGTATTGGAGTTCTGCATAGACGCAGTATCTACCTTCGCCAGTGGCCGCCTCTGTGCAGTGCCGCACGGAATCAAAGCGCGCAAAGGATCACATTGGACTGTTCCTGATCCATATCCCCAATCCATTTTGAAAGGCCTCTTATGTTGCGAAGCATGCACGACTTGGAAAACTACGCCATTGGCGCAAGCGACGGTGAGGTGGGCCATGTGACCGATATCTATTTCGACGACCAGGCCTGGGTGATCCGCTACCTGGTGGTGGACACCGGCTCCTGGCTGATCAGCCGCAAGGTACTGATCTCGCCGTATGCCGTTCAGGAGGCTGACTGGGAGCGCAAGCGCCTGCCGGTCCGGCTCACCCGGGAGCAAGTCAAGGGCAGCCCCGATGTGGACACCCAGAAGCCCGTGTCACGTCAGCATGAAATGGACTACGCGGACTACTACAACTACCCGTACTACTGGGGCGGCGAAGGTTTCTGGGGCGACGGCATGTACTTCCCGGTGGCACCCATTCCGTCCGAAGATGCAAAGGTCCATGCCCGCGCCGAGCGCGCCCGCCACAAGAATGACGATCCGCATTTGCGCAGTTGCAGGGCGGTGATGGGGCACCAGATCCACGCGACAGACGGCGACATCGGCCATGTCCAGGGCATGCTGGTGGACGAAGAAACCTGGGCGATCCGCTATCTGGTGGTGAATACCAGTGACTGGTGGTTGGGCAACCAGGTGTTGATTCCACCGGAGTGGATTGCCGAGATCAGTTGGGCCGAGTTCAACGTGTCCATCAACCTGACGCGCGAAACCATCAAGAACAGCCCGCGCTACGAATCCTCAGAAGCGCTCAACCGCGAGCAGGAAATGGCGCTGCATCGGCATTACGACAGGCCAACTTATTGGGAACGCGAGCACGCCAAGAAAATTGAAACCATGTCCTGAATGGTGCATTCGGTTTATTTGACTTCCACGCCGTCAAAACGCATCGTCCCATCGGGCGGCAGCTTGAACCCGATCACATTTTTACGCACAGGAACATTCAGGGTGCCGTAGGCCAATACGGACCAAGGCACTTGCTCGGCCACGATTTTTTGGGCGGCCAAGTAAATGGCTTTGCGCTTGTCGCGGTCGGTCGTCCGTCGGCCTTGGAGCACCAGCCCGTCATAGGTCGGGTTGCACCATTTGGAGCTGTTGTTGCCGCTGCTGCAGGTCAGTATGGACAGCACGCCGTTCGGCTCTGCGTCCGCATTCCACCCTGCCATCCCGGCTTCGTGTTGGCCCGCATTCATGCGCTTGATGTATTCGCCCCACTCATAGGTCACGATATCGGCTTTGACGCCGATCTTCGCCCAATCGGCCTGGATCATTTCGGCCGCCAGGGCGCCGTTGGGGTTGTAGGCGCGCTGCACCGGGATTTTCCAAAGTGAAATCGTCAGGTTGGAAACACCAGCCTTCTTCAGCAACTCGCGGGCTTTCTCGGGGTTGTAAACCGTGGCTGCCAGCTTGTCGTCGTGGGTCCAGTTAGAGCCCGGCAGCGCGCTATTGGCCACCGTGCCCGCACCCTGGAACACCGCGTCGACCAGGCGCTTCTTGTCAATCGCCATGTCCAACGCCTGGCGTACCTCTAGCTTGTCCAGAGGCGGCTTTTCCACCTGAAATGACAGGTAACCGATGTTGCTGCCTGGCGATGAAGTGATCTGGATATTCGGATCCTTGCGCAATTCGGTCGCATCGTTCTGACCAGCCAGCGCGCTGATATCGCACTCGCCCGCCTTGAGCTTTTGCGAGCGCACATTGCGGTCGGTCGTAGCGATGTAGATCAGGTTGTCCACGCGGTACACCTCGGGCCGCCAGAAGTCCGGGTTGCGCACCATCCGCACATTGCTGTCCTTCTGCGCGCTTTTGAACATGAAAGGCCCGGTGCCTACTGGCTGCGTATTGAGTTGGTGCGGTCTGCCTGCCTTGAGCAACTGCGCAGCGTATTCGGCCGAATGGATGGAAGTGAACGTGGCGCTCACACTGTTGATGAACGGCGCGTTGGGTTCGCGCAGCCTGAAGCGCACGGTCAGCGGGTCCAGCTTCTCTACGCTGGCAATTAGCTTGTCCCACGCCAGATCGCCCACATAGGCCGACTCGGTGGGGTACGCCTTGCGAAACGGCATGTTGCGGTCCAGCAAGCGCTGGTAGGTGAACACCACGTCGTCGGCATTGAGGTCGCGGCTTGGTTTGAACCACGGCGTAGTGTGGAACTTCACACCATCCCGCAAATGGAAAGTGTAGGTGAGGCCGTCCGCACTGATATCCCATGATGTGGCCAGGCCGGGGATGCGGGTCTGTGCGCCGCGCGCTATATCCACCAGCGTATCGAACAGTGCGGTTTGCACATCAAAGTCGGTGCCGGTGTTGGATTGGGCCGGGTCCAGGAACGCCGGGCTGCCCTCGGAGCAAAAGCGCAAGGTGCTGGCCTGTGTGGAGGTCAAAGCGGCCATCATCAAGACAGCAAAGGCGAGTCTGGCGTGCATGCGGTGTTTTCCCAAGAGTGTTGAAAGGATTACAGCATCCTTGGCGAATAATCACACCACTTTCTGCTTGAGGGTTCCATCTGTGAAACGACGCCATTTTCTGGGCGCATCGGCGCTGCCACTGGTGGGCTGCGCGCCCGCGCCGGCCATCGAAGGCGGCTTTATCGGCGTCGATCACCAGCGCGGCCATTTGCTGCGAGGGCCAGTCGGGCCAGCCACGCCCCCTGTCGTTCGACATACCGAAGTGGTGATTGCAGGCGGCGGCGTTGCGGGCCTGGCGGCGGCGCGTGGACTGCGCCTGCGCGGCAGGGACGACTTTGCGCTGCTGGAACTGGAAGACAGCCCCGGTGGCAATGCGCGGGGCGCCATGGTCGGCGGCTTGGCCTGCCCGATGGGCGCGCATTACCTGCCGCTGCCGGGCATTGACGCCCCGCATGTGCAAAACCTGCTGGAAGAATTGGGCTTGCGCACGCGCGTGTCGGGCCGCTGGCAATACGATGAACGCCACTTGTGCCACAGCCCGCAGGAGCGGCTGCTATTTCAGGGGCAATGGCAGGAAGGTCTGCTGCCACAGAGCGGCGTGGAACCGCGCACCCTGGCGCAGTACCGCAGGTTTGCGCAGTTGGTTGACAAAGCCGGCAAGGCCGCGCACTGGGCAATGCCATCCTTCAATGTGCCGCTAGCGCCCATGCAGCAAGCGCTGAAAGCTATTACTTTTGTAGCGTATCTGAATCAGAACGGGTTGGATGATATTCACCTGCGCTGGTACCTGGACTACTGCTGCCGCGACGACTACGGCGCGGGCATCGACGTTGTTTCCGCCTGGGCAGGCATTCATTACTTCGCCAGCCGCCACGGCTTTCACGCACCGGGTATGGAGACAGAAGAGCGCGAAGGCCTGCTCACCTGGCCCGAAGGCAACGCCTGGCTGACGCGGCGTATGGCTGAGCCCCTGGGCGACCGTTTGCACACCGCACATGTCGTCACGCGCATTGCGCAGACCCGCAGCGGCGTGGAGGTGGATGCGTGGGACGTACGCGCGCAGGCATTGGTGCGCTGGCGTGCGCGTACCGCCATCGTGGCGCTGCCGATTTTTATCGCGGCCCGTGTGGTGCAGGACGCTCCCGACTTTCTGCGCCAGGCCGCAGAGCAAACGGTTTACGCGCCCTGGCTGGTCGCCAACATCCATATCAACGCACCGCTGCATGACCGGCCTGGCGCTGCACCCAGTTGGGACAACGTGGTGTATGGCGCTGCCGGGCTGGGCTATGTGGATGCCAGACACCAAAGCCTGCAACCCGTCCCGGGCGCTACCGTGTTGACGCACTACCGCGCATTGGGCGGCGCACCGGAGACGATTGCACAACGGCGGCGCGACCTGATGGCCAAGCCCTGGGAGGCCTGGCGCGACGAGATCCTGGCCGAGCTGGCACAGGCACACCCCGACCTCCCCGCCAAAGCCACCCGCATGGACATCGTGCGCTACGGCCATGCGATGGCCGTCCCTGTACCCGGAAT
>JAYWAV010000271.1:0-11298 GCA_043782015.1 Rhodoferax sp.
GCGGCCAATGGCGACGGGGCGGTCTTCCTGCGTATTGCGTACGCACACCGCCTCGCACAGGTTCTCGGTCGGGCAGACCCGGGCGCACATGCCGCCCAGCGGGTTGCTGTCCAGAATCGTCTTGGCCGAGCCACGCAGATTGCCATCGGCAATGCGCTTGATGAAGGACGGCACATCAATGCTGGTCGGGCAGGCCGTGGCGCACGGTGCGTCATAGCAATACAGGCAACGTTCGGCTTCCAGCAGCGCCTGCGTGGCAGTGTGCCGCGGCGTGGCATCTGCAAAGCGCTCTGCGTATTCAGCAGGCGTCAGGCGACCGGCGCGCACGTCAGGCAAAGAGGAAGGCGAACTGTGCGAAGTAGGCAAAGAAGGCATCGTCACGGGCGTATCTCCAAAAAACTGACCGTTTAGTCAAGTTATTGCAATGGATGCTAGCAATCCACGTGCCATGGTGTAACTAGGGTTTGTACGTGGCAGCCACAGCTCGGATGGCACAATTGAGAACTATTCTTGTTTGAGTTGCCTTCCATGTCCCCGTCGATCACTGATTCCCCCGCTTTGCCGCCCGCCCAGTCGCTGGAGGATTTGCAGCGCCTGACACCGGATGACTGGAAAGCGGTAATTGCCGCCGAGCCCGAATCCGCAGTCCAATGGATGCGGTGCAGCGCGGATCTGGGGCACCCTGACGCGCAGATCGCGTTGGGCCAATGGCTGTTGGACGGCCATGGTGTGCAACGCGAGCCGGCGCAGGCACTGGCCTGCTTTTTGAAAGCCGCGATGCAGGGACACGTGATGGGAATGAACATGGCGGGGCGCTGTTTTGACAACGGCTGGGGCACCCAGGCGGACCATTTCATCGCCGCCAACTGGTTTCGCCAGGCCGCCCATGCCGGGCTGGACGCAGGCAAGTACAACTACGCCAACCTGCTCGCAGCAGGCAAGGGCGTGCCACAAAACCATGCGGAAGCGATCCAGTGGTACCGCCAGGCCTCCGATCAGGGCCACGCCAAATCCATGACCAAGCTTGGCCACTACTACGAAGACGGCCGCGTTGTGCCCAAAGACATGGACGCCGCATTCTTCTGCTTTGAAGAAGGCGCGCGCGGTGGTGATTTTCGGGGGATGTTCAATTACGCTGGCATGTTGGCCGCGCGTGGCCAACTGGATCTGGCGCTGGACTGGCTACGCAAGGTGCCGCTAACCGCGACGCCGCGCTACAAAAAGGAAGCGGGGGAGATGTTGCTGCAATCGCCCCACGCGGCGTTTCGCGAGATCGGCAAGCGGATGATAGCTAGCGTTACTATCGAAACACATGCTCCATAGCACCCCCCTGATCGCCACTATCGCCACCGCGCTCGGCCTCGCGCTGGTGTTCGGCTTTCTTGCCGTTCGCCTCAAGCTGCCTGCGCTGGTGGGCTATTTGTTGGCGGGCATTCTGATCGGGCCGTTCACGCCTGGCTTTGTGGCCGATGGACAGATTGCAGCCGAACTGGCCGAGATCGGCGTGATGCTGCTGATGTTTGGCGTGGGCATGCATTTCTCGCTGGACGATCTGATGTCGGTGCGCAAGATTGCGTTGCCCGGCGCGGTGCTGCAGATTGCCGTGGCGACTGCGATGGGCGCGGGCGTGGCGCATTTCTGGGGTTGGCCCATCGGCGAGGCCGTGGTGTTTGGCCTGGCGCTGTCGGTGGCCAGCACGGTCGTGCTGCTGCGCGCGCTGGAGACGCGCGGGGCGCTGGATTCGTTGAACGGCAAGATTGCGGTGGGCTGGCTGGTCGTCGAAGACTTGGCGATGGTGCTGGTCTTGGTGCTGTTGCCGCCGTTGGCCGGGTGGCTGGGCGGTACCGTGCCAGATGCCGCCCATGGCGGTGGCGGCGATGTCTGGCTGGCGCTGGGGCTTACGCTGCTGAAGGTTTCAGCCTTCGTCGCCTTGATGCTGGTTGTCGGCCGCCGTGTGTTCCCCAAACTGCTGTGGATGGTGACGCTGACCGGCTCGCGCGAGCTGTTCACGCTGTGCGTGATCGCCGCGGCGGTGAGCATTGCCTATGGCGCGGCCCTGCTGTTTGGCGTGTCGTTTGCGCTGGGCGCGTTCTTTGCGGGCATGGTGATGCGCGAATCCGAGTTCAGCCACCGCGCTGCCGAAGATTCACTGCCGCTGCGTGAAGCGTTTGCCGTTTTGTTCTTTGTGTCCGTGGGCATGCTGTTTGACCCGATGGTGCTGGTCCGGCAGCCGCTGCAGGTATTGACGGTGCTGGCCATCATCATTGTGGGCAAGTCCATCGCCGCTGCGGGCCTGGTGCTTTTCTTCCGCTATCCGCTGAAGACCGCGCTGAACGTGTCGGCCAGTCTGGCGCAGATTGGTGAGTTCTCATTTATCCTGGCGGGTCTGGGTGCCAGCCTGGGGCTGCTGCGGCCCGAAGGGCAGAGCCTCATTCTGGCGGGTGCGCTGCTGTCGATAGCGATCAACCCGCTGGTGTTTAGCGCCTTTGACGCGCTGGAGCGCTGGGTCCGATCCAGCACCCGACTGGTCAATGCACTGGAGCGCCACGCAGATTCGCTGGCCGAGCTGCCAACGGGTACGCATGAAAAATACCTGTCCAAGCAAGTCGTCCTGGTCGGTTGGGGCCGGGTCGGCAAGCGTATCGGCGCCACGCTGACCGAGCAGGCCATTCCGTTTGTGGTGGTGGACCAAAACCGGGAACGCGTGGAGCAGTTGCGCGCCCAAGGCTTAACCGCAGTATCGGGCGATGCAGCCGAAGCGGGCGTGCTGATTCAAGCGCACATCGCGCAAGCCAGCATGCTGGTCACCGCCACGCCCGATGCGTTCTATGTGCGCCAGATGGTGAAGAACGCCCGCATGCTCAACCCCGGCATTGAAACCGTGGTGCGCACGCACAACACGACAGAAGCCGAATTGCTGGCGCAGGAAAACATCGGCCGGGTGTTTCTGGGTGAAGATGAGTTGGCCCACAACATGGCCGAGCATGTGCTGGAGCGGTTCGGCAAGACCGCAGAGCGCCATCCTTAGCGCGCCAAGCGCTTCAATTCAATGCAATCGGGTGTGAACTCAAAAGCATAGTCCCGGTCAGGCTGCACCAGATGGGTTTTCTTGCCCGCGTAGTGCAGGCGGGACAGGATGTCGCGTATCAGGTTCAGGCGCGCCTGGCGCTTGCTGTCGGTGCCCACGATGTGCCAGGGTGCGATGGCGGTATGCGTTTGCGTCAACATGGCGTCGCGTGCGGTGGAGTAGGCCTTCCAACGCTTCACGGCAACAGCGTCAATCGGGCTGGTCTTCCATTGTTTGAGCGGATCGCTCATGCGGCTGGCCAGGCGTTTGATCTGTTCATCCTTGCTGATATCCAGGTAGTACTTCAGCAGCTTGAAGCCTGAATGCACCAGCATTTCCTCGAACTTGGGCACGGACTGCAGGAATGCCTGGTATTCATCGTTGGTGCAAAAACCCATCACCCGTTCTACGCCCGCGCGGTTGTACCAACTGCGGTTGAACAGAACGATTTCCTCGGCCACCGGCAAATGCGCGATGTAGCGCTGGAAGTACCATTCCTGCTGCTGGCGGCTGGACGGAACGCCCAGCGCGACCACGCGCGTTTCACGCGGGCTCAGGTATTCAACGATGCGCTTGATGCTGCCGTCCTTGCCCGCTGCGTCACGGCCCTCCAGCAAAATGATGACTTTCTCGCCACTGCGGATGATGTGCTTCTGAAGTTTCACCAGCTCGATCTGCAGCAGGTTCAATTGGGTGCGGTAGTCCTTTCGGGAAATCGCACCGTCTGGGTGCGGTACCGCGTCAGCCGTGCTGCGGCCATCGTTGGCAGCTGTTACTGCGTCCGGTAGGTTGGGTTTGTCGTGTGCGCTTGTCTTGCTCATACCGTGTCCTCACTAAAGCCATCAACCATCGTGTGCGTACTTCTGGGCAAGGTCGGTGCGCTGTCCAACAAAGATGCGGTGTGAAGGGCTAAAAATTTTTGCGTGCATGGGTTAGCTGACGCACGGAAGGATGTGGTGCACCGCTATACGCTGCAAGCTGCATTCACAACACCCCTTAGAGGAACACCATGAAAACTTCTTTGCTGCTTTCCGCCTTGCTCATCACTTTGGGCATTGCGGCCTGCCAACCTTCCAGTCCACCACCCGCAGTCGTGATGGTGCCCGGACCAACTGGCGCCACGGGAGCCACAGGCGCTGCTGCTTCCAATGTTCCCGTTCCTGGCCCCACAGGTGCCACAGGTGCCACCGGCGCCACCGGCGCACCGGGCTATGACGGCAACACCGGCGCAACCGGTGCCACCGGAAATTCTGGTGCTACCGGCGCTACGGGTTATGACGGCGCCAAGGGCGACACTGGCCGCACGGGTAAGACAGGCGACACGATCGTCGTCGTGCCAGTTCAGAAGTAAACCAGAAGTCGCCGCGCAGCCGGGCCTAGCCCTCTGGGGCGACGCGCACCGTCGGCCCGCGCTATCGGAGCATCGAGGCTGGTTTCGGCGGGCCGCCATTGGCTGGCACCGGCGCAGTTCGTTGCCACGGCGCCACGCGCTGGCAATTTCCCGGATGGCAGACTCCAGATCTCCGAGTGTGTTTCCGGCTCAATGTAGAAATGCTTCAGGCCCATACGTGACATGCTCAGGCACAGTGACGGCATTGCGACTGCCACTGTTGACGACACGATTGACGGTACGTATGGACTCAATATAAGCAACGGCCATTCGCCAATCTCCATGGCACCCGCGATGCACCATTCCAGCAAGCCATCGAGAAAGTGCCCTCAAAACAGGACGACCTACATTGGCACCAACAGCGCCTGCGCGGTCAATGCGCAGAAAAGCAGGGTGGTGACGTCAAGCATGCGGGTATTACGGGGTGTCCGTCAATTTCGCACGCCGTCGCGGTGCTGTGCGCTTTTCTGCAGTACTTGCGGTGGCAGTCTGGTTGGTGTGTTCGGCAAGATCGCGCAGCATTTGTGATTGCGTGCCGTGGTCCAGCTCGGTTTGCAGCTGGGCTGCGCGTTTCATGCATTCCAGCGCCTGGCGCAGATCGCCCATCTTCTCGGCGGCCAGCGCCGCTTCGCGCTCGATGCGCAGCGCAATGTGTTTGACATTGGCCCGCTCTGCGGCTTTGCGTGCCAAGGCGGTGGACACCATGGCCTGGGCCAGCTCGCCGAGATCGGACTGGCACTTGGCGCGCAATAAAAACAGTGTGGCCAAGCCCCAGTGGTGCGAGCAGGCTTCGAGTGCGGTTTGCGCGGGCATCAACAGTTCCATCGCGTGCGCGCTTTGGCCGCGGGTGGCAAATACTTCGGCAATGCGCACCTGGCATTCGCTGGCAATATCGTCCATCGCCTCGGCCAACGCGGCGGTATGCGCCAGCTGGAAGTGAGTCAGGGCGCTGTCATATTCACCCAGGCGCAGCAGGTTGACACCCAGGTTCACGGTGTTGATCACGCGCAGCTCGCGCAGCCGCATCGCAAAGCGCGCGCGCTGGGCCATCGGCAATGCGCGGGCCGAGCCATCCAGCGTGGCGAGCGATTGGCCCAGTTCTGTAAACACCTGTACCGCCAGCAGCGGCGCATCCAATGCATCGCACACCTGGCCCATGCCCAGCTTGCACCAGCTCCAGCTGATGCGGTCATTGTCCCGTTCGGCCACTGCCATGCCTTCGGTCCAATAATCCAGCGCCATGCGGTATTCGGCGCGCGAGTAGTAGGCGCGGCCCACCAGATGCAGCAGGTGCGACTGCTCGCCAAACTCACCACAGCGCTGGGCGCGTTCAATGGCCTGTGTCAGCCAGGCAATCGATTCATCGGAGTAGCCATGCTGGTCGATGACCAGGCCAAACGCCTGCGCAATCAGCACGAAAGCCGCGTCGTCGCCCAGTTCGCCAGCGCGCTGCATCGCGGCGATGCATTCGTCGTACAGCGCCGGGCTGCGCTCCTTGCGGCTGGCCTGCTGAAGGTGGGCAACTACCGGTTTCAGTTTGGTGTCGATGGCATCGAAGAGCAGCATGGGTGTTTGGGGGCTCAGTAGGTGGGAATGGGTATTTTGAGGCCTGGGGCATACGGTGGATGCCAGGCTACTCCAGCAACGCGGCTATCTCTGTGAATCCGCGCTGCTGTGCGTGTTGCAAAGCGGTCAACCCGCTGCTGTCTGTTACTGCACGGTCTGCGCCCAACTCCACCAGGCGCTTGACCAGCGTTGCGTGACCGCTGATGGCAGCCAGCATCAGCGCCGAGCGGCCCTGTGCGTCCCGCGCCTGCAGGGCTGCGCCGTCGTTCAGCAGGGCTTGCACGCGTTGCAGATCGCCCTGGCGGGCGGCTTGCAGAAATTCTTTGGTCTGCGAGGGCGCGTACCGTGCGCTGGCAAGTGATTTGGCAGGTGCAGCGGCGGGTGAGGGTGCTACAACCAGGTTGGACACCATGGGTGCGGATTCACGAGACCGGCTCACGCCTGCTTCGGCACGGTCTGCGCGGCTCTCTGTGATGGCGGTGGCGCCCAGTACGCCTTGTAATGCCGGGCGTTCAAATGCCGGTGGGGGAGATGCGCCTGCGACCACTGCGGCTGGCGCTGGCGCCAGCACTGGGTCGGAAAGCGGCGGTGCAGTCGCCATACTTTTTGCCATCTTGGCAGCCATCGGCTTAACGGGTTCCGCCTTGCGCGGCGCTGCATCGGAAACTGCAGCTTCGGCGTGTGCAGACACGGCTGGTGCCGGCAAAACTTCGGCTGCGGGTTTGGAAGTGACGGGCGCCGCAGCACGGGGTGCGGTTGCTACCTGCTCCTGCAATTCAGGTGCGTCCTGGCTTCGCATCACCAGTATTCCCAGCAAAGGGACCAGCAATACGCTGGCGACCAGGCCAGATTTCCAGTTCGGCCAGTTGGCGGCGTTCTTGGTCGTCATGACGTTGGACGCAGCCTCGGTACGACTTTGCGCGAGCATGGTGGCTTGGGCCAATACGGCTGTGCGAACTTTCGACGCAGGCTGGCCGCCCTCTATCGCGGAGGCTTCTTCATAGAGGCGTTGCAGGTCGTCTTGCTTGTCTGTCATACCATGTCCTTCAGTACTTCGCGCAAGTGGCTGCGCGCGTAGCGCAGGCGGCTTTTGGCCGTCTCGAAACTGGTGCCGGTGGTGCGGGCAATATCCTGTACATCCATACCTGCCTCTGCCTGCAGCAAAAATGCCTGTCGTTGCGTCGCCGGCAGGGATTCAATGGCGTCCAGCAGGGCCCGCGCCTGTTGCCGGGATTCCAGTTGCCGCACTGGGCCAAAGCCCGAATCAGCAGCCAGTGTCACGGTTGGCCCACTGTCGTCATCGACGTCCAGGCTGACATGCGCTTTGGCTGCCCGGAAATGGTCCACCACGCGGTGGTGCGCCAGCGTGAACAGCCAGGTCTTGAACTTGGCGCTGGGCTGGTATTTGTCGGCCTGGCGCGCCACAGAAAACCAGACGTCCTGCAACAATTCATCCGCCACCCCCGGCACCCGCACGCTGCGCAGAATAAAGCGCCAGGTGCCCATCTCGTGGCGACGGTACAGCACCTCAAACGCCGCAACGTCGCCCTGGCCAAAGCGCAGCATCAGGGCTTCGTCGCTGTCAGTAATGGGGATGTCCGCAGGCATCCGCAAATTATGGTGCCATCAAAGCCAATCAATAACGGCGCGCCGGTGGGTCAGGTACATAGGATGCGGTTTCAGAGTCCGGGAAAGGTTTTGGCATGCGTCGGTTGGGGTCCTGGATCACGCCCATTGCAACCAGTGCCGCCCGGCTGTCGTAGCGGATGCGGATGACCTCATTGGGTTGCGATTGGGCCCGCTCAAAGCCGGTGTGTGAGACCACCGAGGTCTCGCGCTGGCCGTGGCCGGTGCCCAGCCTTTGTATTGCAGTGGGTCCACTGTCGGCGGCGCGGCCGCTCTCGGCCAGATTCAGCGCCAAGCTCTTCGCAGCGGGTGCTGCTGGAGCTGGGGCCGCTTCTTCCCGGGCGCGGGACTCGCTACCCGCACCATCCTTGCGGCTGAGCATGCCAATCGCTGGTGGGGGTTGCACCACGGGCTCTGGCAGGCGCTCCTTGAAAAGCGCAACCCCGATCACCCCCACCTGCGCGGGTCGACCGGTTTGCGCGGCATAGGAGTCGCCTGACGCAGCAAACTCGAAGGCGGCAATTTCGCTGTCGCTCTTGCGCCAGCCGGTGATTTCGTAGCCGGTGTAGCTGCCGAACACATAGCCGGTCTGGTTGTAACCGGCGCTGGCGCCGCTCAGAACATTGATGCCGTCAACCGACGTGACCGCCAGCAGCCGCTCGCCGCTCTTGTTGCGGATGGAGATGGCATAGCGTGCGTCGGGCTGACCGGCGACCCAGTATTCGCCGCGGTACACATAGACTGGCAGTGTGTTGCCGGTGCTGCGGTCAATCAGGTTGATATCGGCCAGACGCCCGATGGCCAGCGCGGGCAGGGCGGAGCAAGCCAGCAGGGTGCACAAGGCCGTGGTCCGAAAGGCGGTAGTGCGCAAAAACCGTTTCATAAGTCAACTCCATAACAGTGGTGGAGTGGACTTAAACGGGGGCACGCAACGAATGGGGTTAAACCCCGTGAATTATTTCTTGCAGCAGCGCATCAGCCCTGCGGCCAGGCCCAGGCAAACAGGGCGCCGGTGATCAGTGCGTACAGCAGACCGTCTACGGTGCCGCGCAGTGTCGTGCCCCAGGCGCGGCCGTACCAGATGGCGATGGGCCACAGTGCAAAGGCATAGCCAGCAAACGCGGTTTCCCAGATCACATGGAACACCACGGCGTGGTTGGCGCCCGGCGCCAGCGAAATGGCGGCCACATGCGCCGCCAGCAGGGTGACGACCACCGAAGACAGAAACCACTGGCCCAGCGTTTTGCCCATATTCGGCATGCCATTGGGCCGCACCGTCATCACCAGCACCGGGCCTGCATTCATCTTGGCGGCAAACTCGGGCGACTTCATTTCAGCCATGCTGTCGCAGCGCGGCACCACATAGTCACCCGGCGGCAGTGCCAGCGGACGCATGGCGTTCAGAAATTTCTCCTCGTCGGGTACCTTGGGGTAGTCGTTCGTGTGCCAGGGCGTGGCCATATGGATCACGGAACTGACGATAAACACCGCCACGGGCGCCAGCGCGATGGGCAGCCAAAGGGAAGCCATATCAACCATGTCTGTCTCCTGTTGTTGTGAATGACGCGCGGATTGTGCGCCTGTTAGAGTAGTTTGAGGTTATCGTGAGCCCGGGAATCTGGATGTTTTTTTGACAGGAGTTGGCATGCAGTTGCGTTTCGATGACAAGGTAGTGGTGATCACTGGTGCGGGTGGTGGCATTGGGCGTGCCAGTGCGCTGGCGTTTGCCCGTGCGGGCGCCAAGGTGGTGGTGACAGACCGCGACGCCAAGGCGGGGCAGGAGACACTGCAACAGGTGCAAGCGCTGGGCGCGCAAGCCCTGTTCATCCAGACCGATGTGACGCAGGCTGTGCAGGTCGAGGCGATGGTGGCGCAAACCGTAGCGCACTTTGGCCGGCTGGACTGCGCCTTCAACAACGCAGGTATCGAAGAAGAGCACATGCGCCTGGCCGATTGCACCGAGGACACGTTTGACCGCATCATGGCGGTCAACGTCAAGGGCGTCTGGCTGTGCCTGAAGTACCAGTTGGCGCAAATGCTGGCGCAGGGTGGTGGGTCTATAGTCAACACCGCGTCGGTCGCTGGCCTGATCGGTGCGCCCAAGATGGCGGCCTACAGCGCCAGCAAGCATGCGGTGTTGGGCCTGACCAAATCAGCCGCAGTGGAATATGGGCGCAAGAACATTCGCGTGAACGCGGTGTGCCCGGGCGTGATCCACACGGTGATGTTCGAGCGCGCGGTGCAGGCCGACCCCAAGGTGGGCGCGACTGCAGCCCAGATGCACCCGATGGGCCGCATTGGTGAGGCAGACGAGGTGGCGGGTGCCGTGTTGTGGCTCTGTTCGGATGCCGCATCCTTTGTCACCGGACATGCCCACACGGTGGACGGTGGGCTCACATCTGTATGACCAATAGGCTGCTAGCGCCCGTAGGAAAAGCGCAAGCAGCTATCAAAATTATAGTAACCCTGAAACGTCAATGAATCTGCTTTCCTCCCTGCGCTACCTGGTTGCGCTGAATGAACACCAACACTTTGGTCGCGCTGCCAAGGCCTGCCACATCACGCAGCCTGCGCTGTCCAACGCGCTGCGTGTGTTGGAAAAGGAATTCAAGGTGGTCATCGTGAAACGGGACCGCGTCTATGCCGGTCTGACGCCAGAGGGCCAGCGGGTGCTGGCGACGGCGCAGCTGATGCTCCATGAGCATGCGACGTTGCAGCAGGAGCTCCAGAGCGAAACCCATTTGCCACGCGGCATCCTGACCATCGCGGCGGTGCCCACTGCCATACCGATTGCGGCCCGTTTTGCCGCGATGCTGCAGGCGCGTCACTCAGGCATCCAGCCGAATGTACTGTCCATGAGTTCAGCAGCGCTGGAGAAAGGGCTGGATGAGTTGTCCGTCGATCTGGCATTGGGCTATACCGACCGCATGGGGCTGCGCGGTACACGGCTGTTGGCCTGGCCCCAATACACCGAGCATTACTTTTTGCTGCGTCGCGCGGCCAAACCCACCCGCGATGGTCTGCAGATTGGCAACAAGATCAAGTGGAAAGAGCTGGCAAAACTGCCGCTGTGCCTGCTGACACCTGATATGCACAACCGCAGTATCGTGGATGCGGCTTTCACTACCGCCGGTGTGACGGTACAGCCCGCGATCGAGACCAATTCGATCCTGACGATGGTGCTGAGCGTGGTGAGCGGCAGCGTCTGCAGCGTGATGCCGGGTGCTCTGGTGGGGACGGTGCGTAACCACCATGAGCTGGAAGCGCTGCCGTTGACCGGGCCCGAGGTGCGCACGCCGATCGGCTTCATGTCGCACGCCGCAGCCCGGCCATCGCGCGCACTTGAAGCCGCCCTGGTGTTGGCCCAGGATGGAGCTTGGCTGCGCCATGCCGCGGCCCACAGTGGTTTATTGTCTGCCTGAGCAGTTGTTGCATCGCCGCATTTGTTTGTAAATCATTTAAAGATTGAATCAAAATTTATGTTTACCCTGAAAACAAAATCGCAGCGCATTCGATCGGCTTCCGTCCGATTTGCCGCGGCCATGCCGGGTCGCTTTGCTCTGGACGACAGGCAGACGGTGGACATCGGCGGCAAGGCGGTTCCGGTATTGCGCAATGGCGAACACACCTTGAACCTCGATTTCTCCAT